>JAPLCH010000072.1 GCA_026392325.1 Solirubrobacterales bacterium
CGTTTTGGAGGGGTCGTGGTGCCAGCCGTGGTACCGGGGGGTCCCTTCTCGGAGAGACGGGAAACATGGGCTGATCGAGCGGAACTGCCGGGTCGCGCCGCTCAGCGCCTGGGCGGAAGCGCCGACGCGCCCGCCCGCTGGTAGTGCGATTCCCGCAGCGCTCTTCCGGCTCAGTGGGCATGGGGCTTCCTCACGGCCGGAGTAGTGCCACCTGCTCAATCCTGTGAGCCGGCAGGCCAGGATGCGGGAAGGGCCGGCAAGAGTTCGGTGAGGCTTGAGGCTTGTCGGACCGGCACGAGAACGACGCAGCCTCGGCGGCATCCGTCCTCCTGGGAGCCGCGGAGCGAAGGAAACAGCGGGACCCAGAGGCTGCGGAGTCCAGCAGGTATGTAGTCGAGGGAGAGCCGCTTGCCTGGCCCGTGGTCGTCGAACTCGTAAACCGGGTCGCCCGGTACCTCAAAGTCGTCGACCACGACGATTGGATCTTCCCACTTCCGCGCGATCAGCTCGAGTTCCTCCGCTAGCGGCAGATCTTCGTGCCAATGGGCGTCGAGGTAGAAGAGTGCTCTCTTGCCAGCGAGCCCGTCCTCCGCGGCCCAGCTTCGGAGGGCGTCTCTCGAATCACCCTCCCGAAGGGTGACGTTTGTCGCCCCGGCGGTCCTCCGTCTAGCAATCCGAAGGTAGTCGGGATTTGCTTCGACGGAGTGGATCGGCCCACTGAAGTGCCTCGCGAAGAGCAGGGTTGAGCTGCCGACGTAGGTGCCTGTCTCGAAGACCACCTCGACAGAAGCGCTCCGCAGAAGAGCGACGATCAGTGCCTGCCTTCCGGACTGCCCGTTCAGTGGTCCGAAGTCGATCTCCATTCCCGGGATCAGCCGGCGGGCGACACGCCCGGGCAGTGTGTTGGCGACCCTGATCGGGATCAGTTGGGGGAGGGCCCTCCTCATCCGGCGGCGCGATAGATCGTCCTGCAGCGTTCAAGCGATTCGGCGAGCCGGTCCGGCAGTGTCCCCTCGGCCGGCAGTTCCGCTACCTCGACCGCGGAAGCGAGCCACCCGACGCCGTCTGTGACCGACGCCTTCCTGCCCGCTGACACTCCCATGCTCGAACCTCTTCCCCTATGCGGTTACCGAACTCACGGGGAAGTCTACGCCCGCATACACGGACGGGAATGAAGCTTCGTGGTACGACCCGTGGTACCGCCATATCCGTCCCATGCTTCCCAAACCGGGACGGGACGAACACTCCTGTACGCATGGGAAGCATCTGACACTCCGGGACCCGGTTCGAGCCCGGGTCTCGCCATTTTGAAGCTCCCTCTCGTCAGGGCGCAGTGGTCTCGTCTCGGGGGCTCGTCGCCACCAGTCTGACTGACAGAGGTCATCTTGATGGTAAGATGACCTGATGCCGAAGGTTAGGACGACGCTTACGATCGACGAGGACGTCCTTCGTGCGGTCAAGCTGCGCTCAGCTGCAACCGGCGAGGGCGAGAGCAAGCTCATCGAGGACGCGGTCCGCCGCGATCTCGGACTCGACACGCTCAGGGATCTTTGGGCCAAGGTCGAGCCGATGCCCGAGGCCGACGCGATGGACCTCGCATTAGAGGCCCAGCACGCAGCTCGCACGCAGGCTCCGCCCAAGCGGCGCTGAGCGGTGCGCGCAGTCCTCGACCCCAACGTCATCATCTCGGCTGCCCTATCGCCGAATGGTCCTCCGGCTGCGGTACTTGTGGCCTGGCTTGACGGCCAGTTCGAGATGGTCGCCTCCCAGAAGCTGCTTGACGAGCTGGACCGCTCACTCGCCTACCCGAAGCTCCGCAAGCGAATCCCGGAGGTTGATGCGGCAGCCCTGATGCGGCTGATCGAGCGTGGCGCCGTGATTCGCGACGACGTCGAGAGTCCGCCGCAGGTGTCGCGTGACTCGGGTGACGACTACCTGATCTCACTCGCTAAGGAAAGCGAGGCGGTGATCGTGAGCGGCGACGGCGACCTGCTCTCGCTTGCGCCCAACCTCCCGGTGTTCGCCCCAGCGGCATTCCTCGACTGGCTGAACGGTCAACGGAAGGCCTGAAGCCGTCCTCTGGTCCCACCCCTCGTATTGACGCTTCCGTCCCATTCTTCCCGAACCGCGACGGATCGAACGGTCCTGTAGGCATGGGACGGATCTGACACGAGCGGAACCGGGGGTCACCGTCAGGGCCACGCTCTCGTTCCAACACTGGTCATCCCTTAGGCTTGTGGTCTCTTCAACCACCTGACCCGCCAAGAGGAGTCCGCGATGGAACTCGAGGGAATGCACCACATAACGATGATCACCGGTGACGCCCGGAAGAACGTTGACTTCTACTCGGGCGTGCTCGGCCTCAGACTCGTGAAGAAAACGGTCAACTTCGACGCCCCGCAGGCCTACCACCTCTACTTCGGCGACGAGAAGGGCTCGCCCGGGTCGATCCTGACGTGGTTTGAGTTCGCGGGGGCTGCTCCTGGCAACCCGGGGGCGGGGATGATCCACACGATCCAGCTCGGAGTTCCGTCGGAGGCGTCGCTCGAGTTTTGGGCGCATCGGCTCGCCGACAATGGGCATACAACCGAGGCAGTGGACGGGGTTTTGCGTTTCGCGGACTTTGAAGGACTTCAGTACGAGCTCGCCGTCGCAGACCCTGGAAATCCGCGGCTGCAGGCAGAGCATCCTGAAGTGCCGGCCGAACACGCAATTACAGGTGTTCAAGGCGTGCGGGCATTTGCGACGCACGAGATCGACGCCGACCGCGAGCTCCTGATGGGTGCGCTGGGATTCACCGAGGTCGCCGCCGGCGAATACGTGGTCGAGGGCGGTGGCGTTCGGTTCCGTTTCGGCTACGACCCGCACCCGGGGTACGGCGGCCGCGAAGGGACCGGGACCGTCCACCACATCGCCTGGCATTCGCGTGATGAAGACCATGAGGGCTGGCGTGAGCGGGCCGGCGCCGCTGGGGCACAAGTGACGCAGGTAATCGATCGCGACTACTTCAAAGCCATCTACTTCCGTCAACCACAGGGAATCCTGTTCGAGATTGCGACCACCTCACCCGGCTTTGCGGTGGATGAAGACCCAGGGCACCTGGGTGAGGAACTCAGGCTGCCAGCTCAGCACGAGCACCGGCGCGCTCAGCTCGAACAAATCCTTAAGCCCCTTGGCGACCCGCGCGCGAACTCGGCTCAGCCGCCCACCTCGTGACTTCGGGGTTCATCCAGGTAGAGCCGCAGCGGACGATCGCCTTCGGTCGCGGCGCTGTTGATGAATCTCTCAACCTCCTGGGTGAGGGGTTCACGCTGCTTGCGACTGAGAGGGCCGCGGCAGCCGCGCCTTCGGTCACGGCCCGGGCGGGCACGATTGTGATCGTTCCCGCGGGCCTGGTTGAAGAGGTTGCAGCTGAGTTGAGGCCGTTGCCGGCAGGCCGCAGAATCGTCGCGCTCGGTGGAGGCCGGGTTGTGGACGTGGCCAAGGCCCTTGCTGCCGCCGACGGTCCGAGTGACCTAGTCGCGATCCCGACAACCCTCTCGGGTGCAGAGATGACAGGCATGCACCGTCACCTGGTGGGCGTCGCGCCGGATACCCCGCACGTTCGGCCGACGTTGGTGATCAACGACCCAGCCCTGAGCGCCTCTCAATACCCATCGGATCTAGCCGCGAGCAGCGCCAATGCCGTCGGGCACGCAGTCACGGCCGTCTTGAGTGAACGTTCGAACGCCATCGCGAGCGCAGTGGGTGCGGAGGCACTGCAAAGACTTGCCGACGGATGGTCCGGGCTCGAGCCTGACCGCGACTCCCTTGCACTCGGCGCGCTTCTCGCCGGCTGGGCGGTGGACAGAAGCGGCCTTGGCCTCCATCATGCAATGGCACAGACGGCCGTCCGAACTGCGTCGCTAAGTCATGCGCAGGCCAATGCGGCCCTGCTGCCATCAACGGTAGCGGCATTTCGGCGGCGCCGACCGGAGGATCTCGATCGGCTCGACAGCCTGCTCGGCCTGCAGCTCGAATCGCTCGCAGTGGATCTGGCCAAGCGGGCCGGCACGTCGGGACTCGGTTCGATCGGAACGGACGGCGCGGTCCGCGCCACGGCTGTCGAGGCGGTTCTGCGTCGGGGTGAGATCGGCCGCGTTTCTCCTGCCCCGGACGGCGCTGAACTGGACGAGATTTACCTGTCAGCCTCGCCCTGAAGGCGGACCCAACCGGGACAGGGCGGACGCCCGTGTGTGCACGGGACGCATCTGCTCCATGGTGACCCCGGTTGGAGTCTGGGTCGCGCCATTTTGAGGTTTCGCGGTTGGTCAGCCGTGGCGGCTGAGTAACCGTCGTCCTGAGTTGGCGAAAGCAGTTTTCTGTGACATCCTTCACGGAAGCCTGTTCCGACAGGTCCCGTGCCGTGTCGGAATCGTCAAATAGGGGAGAGCTTCAAATGAATGCAGTTGTCGCGGTTAATGAGTCCGTAAGCCCTACGAGAAGGCACTTCGTCCACTACCGGGCCTCTGTCACGGCTGTATGCGCAGGGTTGGCGATCGCCTTGGTTCTCAGCGCCTCTGTTGGGACTGCCAACGCAACATCTCCGCTGTTCTATCTCGGGACTCCCAAGCAGCTTTCCGCCTCAGGGAATGGAAACCACACATGCCTTCTCCTCAAGAACGGAAGAGTTGTTTGCTGGGGACAGGGCAACTACGGCCAGCTCGGTGACGGGACTTGGGTTTCCAAGGCAAAACCAGTTTCCGTCAGTGGCATAACCTCTGCTAAGCAAGTGTCGGCAGGTCCCGTTCACAGTTGCGCTGTCCTCTCTGGTGGCACTGTCAAGTGCTGGGGCGCCAATGGAAACGGCCAGCTCGGCAATGGGAAGACATCCTCCAGTGCATCACCGGTAACCGTCACCGGCCTCACCGGTGTGAAAGAGGTGGCCACCGGCCAATGGCATACGTGTGCGCTGCTCACCAGTGGCTCCATCAAGTGCTGGGGGTACGGCTTTGGGGGGCAGTTGGGCAACGGGACAGCGGTGGTGTCGCAACTCACGCCGGTAACCGTCTCTGGGATCACTGGCGCTACGGATATTTCGGCAGGCTCACAGTTCACCTGTGCGATTGTTTCCGCCAGAGTCAAATGCTGGGGCTTCGGCTTCAACATGAGCTCGCTTGTGCCCGGGTATGTCAACGGCATAACTGGCGGAGCAGCACAGGTCTCTGCGAGCCTGGCGCACGGCTGTGCGACGCTGACAAGTGGGTCAATCAAGTGCTGGGGTACGGGCGGCTACGGCCAGTTGGGTAACGGCACAACGCCTAATAATTCACCGGCAGTCACGGTCACCGGCATCTCAACTGCCAAGCAAGTCGCCGCTGGCGGAGTTCACAGTTGCGCCGTTCTCAAGAGTGGCACTGTCCGCTGCTGGGGCGGATCCGGTTCTGGTCAGCTTGGCGACGGCCAGAGCTTCTACAACCGCTACACCCCGGTGATCGCGAAGACCAGCGGAGGCGCGAGCATTACGGGCATGACTCAGATCGTGGCGGGATACACGCACACTTGCGCGATGTTCGGCGACCTCATGGTCTACTGCTGGGGTGCTGGGGCGTGGGGACAAATCGGGAACGGAGCCTGGCTGAACAAGCTCGGGGCAGTGGCTGTCGATTACCCCTGGGTGATCATCGGCTGACCTTAGGGGAGGGTCTACCAGGTGGGTCAATCAGTAGGACCCTCCATGGCCCTGACTTGCCGACTGTCGTTGAGCTCACTCCGAGAGGTAGGCCGAAGGATTCCCCCGCGTCTGATGCTGGTGCCTCGAAGGCGAATGCTGGGCCCTTAACGCCGGAGGCTTTCGTGTCAGGCCAGACGGGGGCAATCTTGCCGAGCGGCACTCCGAGCTTCCAAGCCATTCCAGTTCGCATAGAAATGTTCACCATGATGGGGCGACCCTTGGCTAGCACGGCGCTCTTGCCACCGGCAAGTCCAACCGCTTCACTCAGCGCGTCAAGCGCTGCCACTTGCCGGTCGGGAGACGCGATCACTGAAGTGGTTGTTCCTCGACCAAGAACCTTGAGGTAGACAATCGCCGGGACTGAGATGACCAGGCCGCAAACCACGGCGAGGGTCATCAACTCTTGAGCTCTGCGGTTCGGCAGAGCATCGACAGCCCGAGAGAAGCCCCAAGCGGAGCAGATGATCAGCAATGCTGCCCCGGGCATTAGATATCGGGGTTGACTAGCCATTCCTAAGGTGACCATGATCTGGTAGAGCGCGACTGCAGACACGGCTGCCGCGAGTAGGACAGTCAGAGTGCGATTGCGCTGAATGTAGGCAAAGAAGCAAGCCAAGGTGACTCCGGCAAACACTAGTGCGGGCAGTGGGATCTGATCAATCAATTGCCAAGTGGGTGCAAGCAATTTGGATGGTGGTTGGCTGGCCGCCTGATTGACAACATGGGACGGGGTTCCGGTTGACATCCAAACCATTGAGAGCCAGATCGTCGGTGCGACCAACGAATAACTGAGCGCCCGAACCAGCCCAATTTGTTTCCTAATCAGGAGCCAAAGCGCGACAGCCCAGATGTAGAGCCAGGCTTCGGGCCTCATCAATCCGGAGAAGATCAGGCACACAAGGGCCGTTTCGGCTCTGTTTCGGACCAGTGCTGTGACGGCAAGTAACACCAGGAGCACGACCAG
>JAPLCH010000028.1 GCA_026392325.1 Solirubrobacterales bacterium
CTCTCACCTGAGATTTGGGCCAGCGCAGCTGACGAGACTTTGGCTAACTCAACAGTGCTCGGCTGGGGTTCAAATCCCATAACAACCGCGAATCTTGCAAGGCGCAACACTCGCAATGGATCCGACTCAAACGAATCAGGGCCTACCTCCCTGAGGCGGTGGGCCTCAATGTCACCAACTCCACCAAACGGATCTATCAGTTCATCACTGCCAACCCGCCGGGCAATCGCGTTGATCGTGAGGTCCCTGCGCGAGAGGTCATCCTCAATGGTGAGCCCGTCCATCGGGCTGAAATCCACCTGCCACCGGTCCAGATGGTGAACGACCCGCCATGCGCCGAATTCGTCATTCAGCCCGAACACGGCCGCCTTGCCTGCCGCGCTTGCGAATGCCCGGGCCGCGATCTCTGGATCGCTTTGCACAACGAGGTCAACATCAAGTACGGGGCGCCCCAATATCTCGTCGCGAACAGCACCGCCGACAATCCACGCTTCAGCAGGCAGCAGCTCAAGAACCGCCGCTGGGATCACTCCACCGGTCACTTGTGCGACCGATGGACGAACTCAGTCCGACCACCAATGCCCGTGGCAATTTCGTAGTTGATCGTGCCGGCAGCCGCAGCCCATTCCTCTGCAAGAACCTGCTGCTCTCCGTCACGACCGAGAAGAACAACCTGGTCTCCTACTGCTGCTTCAGTCTCGGGCCCCAGATCCAAGGCGATGTTGTCCATGCTCACATTGCCCACGATCGGAACGCGGAGCCCTCCAACAAGACACTCTGCCTTGCCACCAAGCTGCCGTGAAATTCCGTCCGCATAGCCGAATGGGACGGTTGCGATCCACGTTGGCCGCTCAGCCTTGAACTTTCGCCCGTAGCCGACGGTGTCTCCTGCTTGGGCAAGCTCAAGTGACGCGATCCTTGATGTCAGTCGCATTGCCGGCTGAAGGCCCCATGTCGAGGGGTCCAGTTGGAAGGGATCAAGTCCGTAGATGGAGACACCGCACCTGACCATGTCGTGATGCGTATCGGCTCTGGTCAGCGTCGCCGCACTATTGGCAGCATGGGCAAGAACATTGGGGGCAAAGCGCTTGACGCTTTCGCTGAACTGCCCGAACACCGAGTTCTGCCCTTCCAGGAAGGTTTGGTCCTCGGACTCAGCCGTTGCGAAGTGGGTGGTTACCCCAACAAGTTCGGTTCCCGCGTCAGCCTCGGTCTGCTCGGCCAAGGACAGTGCCAACGAACGGTCTCTGGTTCCAAGACGACCCATCCCTGAGTCAAGCTTTACGTGGACTCTCGCTAATCCAGTTGCAGATCTCGCCCAGCCCAGAGCCTCTTCGGTCCACACGACAAAGTCACAGTCCGAACCGACCAAGCTCTGCACCTCACCGCTTTCGACTGAGCCCCAGCAAGCCAAGCCGCCCCTCCCTCAAGCGCGGCCTTGGCGACAGGAACCATCCCGTGTCCGTAGCCATTCGCCTTCACTACCGCGCACAGAAGGCTTCCGGATGCAACCGCGTCTAGCGTCGCGCAGTTGCGTCGGATCGCACCTAAATCAATCTCGGCAGTGCCACGCGCCATCAGCCAACCACCACAGCCTTGACCAGACGGCCCGTTTCCTTCTTAACGCAGGTTTGGATGCTCATCTCCATTGCGCGAACCTTACCTTCGTTGATCGGCGCCAAGAGATGCCCGCGCCTGAGGAATGCTCGAAGCAATGTCGCTCGCCAAGATCCCCTCGGCTCCGGCCATCGCCGCGAGGCGTCCTGCCTCCACATGAATTCGAACCCCGGCACACGCCGCCTCAAATGCATCGGCACCTCGGGCAAGCAGCGCCCCAATTACCCCGCCCAGCACATCCCCAGACCCGGCGGTTGCGAGTCCAGGCGCCCCGCCCCGGCTTATGCCAACAACTCCATGAGGATCGGCTACAAGGGTGTCGTCGCCTTTCAGAACCACAACCGCCTGTGTCCGGCCGGCAAGGGTCAGAACAGATTTCAGCCGTTGAGCGTCCACATCCGCACGGGCGATACCCAAAAGTGCTGCCATCTCGCCTGAATGTGGGGTCAGCACCAGAGGCGCGGGAATATCGGAAAGGTCCAGACCAAGG
>JAPLCH010000084.1 GCA_026392325.1 Solirubrobacterales bacterium
GCAGTGGCATGAGGTTCGTGTCCGTGGCAGCCGCTTCTGTGAGCGCCACCAGGCAGGCGTCAACGGCCGCGTTGTCACGGTTGGCCTTGCGCGCTTTGAGGCTGTCAACCTGCTTCGTCTCAAGGGCTGGGGCGATCTTGAGGATTTCTGTCTTCGTGTCATCGCCCTCAGTGAACGCATTGACGCCAACAACAACGCGCCGGCCCGATTCAATTTCCTTCTGCAGTTCGAATGAGGCGTCGGCGATCTCCCTCTGTGGGAAGCCTTGCTTGACTGCCTCGACCATTCCGCCGAGTTCGTCAATGCGCCGGAAGTAGTCGTAGGCGAGAGCTTCAATCTCGTCGGTCATCGCCTCAACTGCGTAGGCGCCGCCAAGCGGGTCAATTGTGTTTGCCACTCCGGTTTCCAGAGCGATGATCTGCTGCGTGCGCAGGGCAACGCGAACCGCTTCCTCAGTTGGAAGGGCGAGGGCCTCGTCATAGGAGTTCGTGTGCAGGGACTGAGTACCGCCCAACACTCCGGCAAGCGCCTCGATCGCTGTGCGGACAATGTTGTTCAACGGCTGCTGGGCTGTCAGCGATACGCCTGCTGTCTGAGTGTGGAAGCGCATCAGCCAGGACTTGGGATCCTTGGCGCCAAACGTTTCTTTCAGCTCACGGGCCCAAATACGGCGGGCGGCGCGGTACTTGGCGATCTCCTCAAAGAAGTCAATCTGTGCGTTGAAGAAGAAAGACAGTCGCGGCGCGAAGTCGTCCACGTCAAGGCCACGGGCAACTGCTTCCTCCACATAGGTAAGGCCGTCCTTGAGGGTGAAAGCGAGCTCCTGGGCTGCAGTCGAACCGGCCTCACGAATGTGGTAGCCGCTGATCGAAACCGGGTGCCAGCGTGGCATTTCAGTTGAGCACCATTCGATCATGTCGCCGACAAGCCGCATGGCTGGGTCAACTGGAAAACACCATTCCTTCTGGGCGATGTACTCCTTCAAGATGTCCGTCTGGATCGTCCCGGCAAGTTGAGCTGCCGGAACTCCCTGCTTCTCAGCGGCCGCCACATAGGCGAGCATGATCGCCGCGGGCGCGTTGATTGTCATGGAGACGGAAACCTCACCCAATGGAATGCCCTGGAAGAGGCGCTCCATGTCGGCCAGGGAATCAACTGCGACGCCCTCACGCCCAACCTCACCAAGCGAGAGGGGATGGTCAGAGTCGTGGCCCATCAGTGATGGCATGTCAAAGGCTGTGGAGAGGCCGGTCTGGCCATGCTCAAGCAGGTAGTGGAACCGCTCGTTGGTTTCCTCGGCGGTCCCAAACCCTGCGAACTGGCGCATTGTCCAGAGGCGACCGCGGTACATCGAGCCGTAAACGCCACGGGTGAACGGGTACTCGCCCGGAAGGCCGATTGAGGCCTCAGTGTCGGCTGGCAGGTCGGCTGCCGTGTAGAGGGCCGCCACGGGCTCAGCCGAGAGCGTGGTGAACGGAACGTCGCGTTCCTTGGAGGCAGCAAAGGTCTCCTTGCGCCAACGCTCCAAGTCTTCAGTGAAAGGTGTGACTGCCATTGGCCTTGAGTCTACGCGTCCCGCGCAGCGTCACCAAGAATGCCGCGGGCGATCACAAGCCGCTGGACCTCGCTGGTGCCCTCATAGATCTCGGTGATCTTCGCATCGCGGTAGTAACGCTCCGCGGGCAGGTCTTCCATGTAGCCGGCACCGCCAAGGATCTGGATTGCTTCACCAGTCTGGAAGCGGGCAACACGGCTGGCAAACAGCTTGGCTTGAGCGCCCTCAATGGTGTGTGGAAGGCCAGCGTCCTTGAGTCGTGCTGCGCGCAACATCAGCGCGCGGGCGGCCTCAATGTCAGTGCTCATCTCCGCGATCTTGGCCTGGACCTGTCCAAGCCTTGCGATCGGACCACCGAACGCCTCACGCTCGCGTGCCCATTCAACTGCCAAATCAAAAGCTCCCTGCGCCAAGCCGGTGGCCTGCGCGGCAATGCCAATCCGGCCGCCGTCCATCACGCCAAGCGCCACGCGCATGCCGCCACCGGGCTCACCCAGCCGTTCACACTCAACACCCTCAAAGGCAAGGTCCGCAGTGTTTGAGGCGTGCAGGCCCATCTTCTTCTGCTCGCCGATCACGGTCATGCCCTCTGCCGGGCGGCTGACGATGAAGGCGGAGATCCTGCCGTTGGCCTCTGCGTCCTTGGCAACAACGACGATCTCCCCGGCATATGACCCGTTCGTAACCCACTGCTTCGTGCCGTAAAGCTTCCCGTCGCGGTACTCGGTCTTGACAGCACCAAGGTCGCTGCCAGCATGAGATTCAGTCAAGGCGATCGCCGCGAGCCTGTGGCCTTGGGCGAGCGGTGGAACAAGACGCTGGATCTGATCTTCAGTTCCAAAGAGGAGGATCGGTTGCGTTCCAACTGAGAGATGAACGGAAACGGTTACGGCCAGAGCAGAGTCAACTCGGGCAATTTCGCTGATCACCAATGCTGCCGCAGTAAACGAGGACCCTGCCCCACCATTCTCAATTGGAACGGGAACGCCCAACAGCCCCAACTCGCCAAGTTCAGTGACAAGCTCCTTGGGGAAACGCTTCTCACGATCACGCTCGGAAGCACCAGGGGCGACCTTCTCATCGGCAAAGCGGCGAGCGAGGAGTGGGATCTCCCGCTCCTCGTCAGTCAAACCCAGAATGTTGCTCATCGAATGTCCCTTCGGCGGTTCAGCATCGCGGCGACTCCGCCAACAAGTGCAGTGGTCCCAATTGCCCCGCCAAGCGCAAGGCGCCTGCCGATCGTCTCAAAGGTAAGCACTTGCCAGCCTTCTTCCTTGGCCACGCGGGCAAGCTCCTTGTCCGGGTTGACCGCAACCGGGTGACCAACAGCCCGAAGCATTGGCAGATCCGATTCGGAATCCGAATATCCATATGACTGCGAGAGGTCGAATCCCTTCTCTTGAGCCAGCTCGCGCATGGCGTCGGCCTTGCCCTCGCGATAAGTGAAATGGCCCGTGCTGCGACCCGTGTACCGACCGTCCACAACCTCGGACGAGGTGCCAATCGCACCATCAAAGCCAATGACCCTGGCAAGAGTTGAAGCAATTTCCTGTGATGCAGCGGTGCAAATGTAGACAGGACGACCAGCATCCTGGTGCTTCCACGCCTCCTCAAGCATCTGCGGGTAAAGCCGCGGCAGGATGCCCGACAGAACGTCGGGGGCAAGGCGCTGCAGATCCCTTACCTGGGCTCCCTCGATCTGCTTCGCAATGCTGTCGCGTAACTGGTCAGTCCGCTCATCAGTTGAGCCGACCAACCTGAAGCGCAGATTCTCAAACGCGAAACTGGCGAGGTCCCTGCGACGGACCAAACCAGCCCGGTATGAGGCTCGACCAAACTCAAAGGCGGAAGACCCCGCCATCAGGGTCCTGTCCAGATCAAAGAACGCCGCGGCGCGGCCCGTCATGCCGTGTACCTAGGGAACCCGGATGATGATTGCGTCACCCTGACCGCCACCGGAGCAGATTGCTGCAACTCCAAGTCCGCCACCGCGACGCTTGAGCTCAAGTGCGAGCGCGCCAATGATGCGGGCGCCGGAAGCACCAATCGGATGACCGAGAGCGACGGCTCCGCCATTCGGATTCACCTTTGACTCATCAAGATCAAGCATCTTGATGGTGTTCAGCGTGACTGAAGCGAAAGCCTCGTTGATCTCCCACACGTCAATGTCAGCAACAGTAAGTCCGGCTCGCTCAAGAGCCTTCTGTGAGGCAAGGCCAGGAGTGGTTGCCAAGTATGGGAAGTCGTTTGCGATCTGCGCGTGACCGACGATCTCCGCGATTGGAGTCTTGCCGTTCGCTGCAGCCCATTCCTCAGAAGCAAGAACCAGTGCGCCACCACCATCGTTTACTCCGGGAGCGTTGCCAGCGGTATGGCTTCCGTCCTTGACGAAGATTGGGGCAAGGCCAGAGAGACGCTCAAGCGTCGTGTCGGCACGTGGACCCTCATCCGTGTCAACAACCGTGTCGCCCTTCTTGGAGCTGATTGTCACAGGGACGATTTCCTCTGCCATGCGGCCTGCCTCGATCGAAGCAAGGGCAAGCTCGTGGCTGCGCAAGGACCAACGGTCCATCTCTGCGCGCTCAAGGCCAAGCTCTGCGGAAGTCTCACTGGCTTCCTGGGCCATGTGCTTGCCGCTGAAAGCGTTCGTAAGACCATCAAGGATCATTGCGTCCTTGGCCTTCACGTCACCCATGCGGAATCCCTGACGGGCACCCGGAAGAAGGTAAGGAGCGTTAGTCATGGACTCCATGCCGCCACCGACGCCAACTTCAATGTCACCGCAGCGGATGTAAGAGTCAAGAATTGCAACGGCGCGGAGGCCTGAAGCACAAACCTTGTTGATCGTCTCGGAGGTGACTTCCTTCGGAATGCCACCGTTGATCTGGGCCTGACGGGATGGAATCTGTCCCTGTCCTGCTTGGAGAACGGTGCCCATGACGACATGGTCAACCTGGTCGCCGGAAACGCCAGCGCGCTCAAGTGCGCCTGCAATCGCGGCGCCGCCAAGCTCAACTGCTGTGAGCGAACCGAGGCCACCTGAAAGTCGGCCGATTGGAGTGCGTGCTGATGAAAGAATTACGGTCTTGGGCATGAAGTCAATGTCTCCTCTTGAGGGGGTGGCAGGATGCTAGCGGGCTTGCGCCGCGTTGTGACTCTGAACGGCACGAATGGCCACACTGGTCACCACTCAACAGGGCAGCGGCTGTAGGGTCACGACCATGCCTACACAAGTCTCAGCAACCACCAGCTTCCCGACCGAAACCGACGCGGACACAATCGCCATCCCCGTATTTGACGGTGAGGGCATCGCTCATGACTTTGAGGACGGCCACCTCGGCAACCTCGTGGAGCGGGGCGAAGCCAAGACCAGTGTCGGCTCCACAGCCGTAACTCACGCCGGAGACTTGCGTTTCATCGTCTACGGACTTGGCAAGCGCGACGACGTTGATGGCGAGAAGGCACGCCGTGCAGCCGCAGCGGTTGAGACTCGCGCCCGCAGCTTGGGCGCTGTGAAGCTTGCGATTGAGATCCCCCACCATGCAACTGACGAGGTTGTTGAAGGCCTGACCGAAGGCGTGATCCTCTCCACCTACCGCTGGGACACTCGCAAGGGCGCTGACTCAGACCGCCGTGAGCCAGTCGCCGAAGTGCTCTTGAGCGACCACGATGATCGCTCAGTTCCAGTCGCACGCGGCGTACTCCTCGCAACCGCACAGAACCGTGCGCGCGACCTGCAGAACTCGCCACCCAATGAGATGACCCCTGACGCACTTGCAGCACGCGCCAAGGAAATTGCAGACTCCAGCGAACACGCAACGCTTGAAACTCTTGATCGCCAACAGCTGATCGAAGCTGGCTGTGGAGCATTCGCAGCAGTCGCACAAGGCACTGAGCGTGAGCCACGGATGATCGTCATCAAGTGGAACCCGCCAGGCACAACCGCAGAGCCACTCGCCCTGGTAGGCAAGGCAGTGACCTTTGACAGCGGCGGAATTTCCATCAAGCCAAGCGTTGGCATGGAAGGCATGAAGTTCGACATGTCCGGTGGCGCCGCAGTCCTTGAGGCAACAGCCGCGATCATTGAACTTGGTGTCAACGTCCCCGTGATCGCCGTCGTTGGAGCAACGGAAAACCTGCCCTCAGGCAGCGCGATGCGCCCAAGCGACATCGTCACCGCATCCGACGGAACCACAATTGAGATTGACAACACGGACGCGGAAGGCCGCCTCGTGCTCGCCGACTGCCTTGTCAAGGCAAAGGCGGAAGGCGCCAAGCGGATCGTTGACCTTGCAACCCGCACCGGAGCGATGGACATCGCGCTCGGGCCGGCGTATGCGGGCCTGTTCTCAAACAACGACGAGTGGGCCGCAACCCTTATGGCCGCCTCCGACGGAAGCGGCGAACCCCTCTGGCGCATGCCGCTCCACCCCTCCTATCGGAAGATGATTGACGGCGTGTACGCCGACATCCGCAACACGGCAAGCAAGCGTGTCGCAGGAGCATCCACCGCAGCCGAGTTCCTCCACCACTTCGCCGGGGATGAAATCCCTTGGGCTCACCTTGACATTGCCGGTGTAGCCGACGACGTTGACCTGCCCTATGCCAAGAAGGGCGGTGCCGGGTTCGGTGTCCGCCTGCTCGTAACCCTCGCCGAGTCACTCGCTTCCTGAAAGGAATCCCCCGATGAACTTTGACCTGTCAGATGAACACAAGGCACTGCGCGACTCCGTAAGAGATTTCGCCCTCAATGAAGTAGCCCCCATTGCCGAAGCGATCGACCACGAAAAGCGCTTTCCGCTCGAAGTCGTCAAGAAGATGGGCGAACTTGGCTGGATGGGAATCCCGTTCCCAGAGGAAGTCGGTGGAGCCGGCGGTGACGCACTCGGCTACGCACTTGCAGTTGAGGAGCTCACGCGCATTGACTCAAGCGTCGCGATCACACTCTGCGCACACACCTCGCTTGGCACCCAGCCCATCTACCTGTTTGGCAGTGACGAGCAAAAGGCCGAATGGCTGCCACGCCTGACATCAGGAGAAATCCTCGGAGCCTTTGGCCTGACCGAACCAGAAGCTGGCTCCGACGCGGGCAATACCCAAACGCGCGCATCGCTTGAAAACGGCCAGTGGACGATCAATGGCACCAAGCAGTTCATCACCAACGCGGGAACTGAAATCTCCGGTCTTGTCGCAATCACTGCTGTAACCGGTGAGGACGCGAACGGCCGCAAGGAGATCAGCAACATCCTTGTCCCCAACGGAACACCCGGCTATGAACAGGGCAAGCAGTACGGAAAGATCGGCTGGCACGCCTCCGACACTCGACCGCTCACCTTCACCGACTGCGTCGTGCCGGAAGAGAACCTTCTCGGCCCACGCGGAGCCGGCTTCAAACAGTTCCTCCACATCCTCGACATTGGTCGCATTGGCGTCGCCGCCATGGGCGTTGGGCTTGCCCAGGGAGCCCTTGACCTTGCAATCGCCTACGCAAACGAGCGTGTTGCATTCGGACAGAAGATCGGCAAGTTCCAGGCGATCCAAGCGAAGATCGCGAACATCTCATCCGAGCTCGAAGGCGCTCGCCTCCTTACCTACAAGGCAGCCATGGAAAAGGATGCGGGCCTCGACTTCTCGCTCACCGCAGCACAGGCCAAGCTGAAGACAGGTCGCCTCGCAGTCTGGGCAGCTGAGGAAGCCGTGCAGATTCATGGCGGCTACGGCTGGATTGACGAATACGCAATCTCACGCCTCTACCGCGACGCGAAGATCCTCACCATTGGTGAAGGGACTGACGAAGTTCAACAGATGGTCATCGCTCGCAAGCTGGGCTGCTGACGCATTTAGGTTGGGGCGGTTTGTGGTGCCGAAGTTGGCTGGCTGGCCCGGCGTGGCTGTCTTCAGCAGAGCCTGAAGACAGCAGGCACTGCCGGTCTGAACAGACCTGACTTTGTCCCAACAGCGCCCGCCCTCACGCAAAGGGAGGGTCGCCCAGCTCGGCTCGCTCTTCTAGTACAACGACACGACTTGGCTGGCTGGCCCGGCGTGACTGTCTTCAGCAGAGCCCGAAGACAGCAGGCACTGCCGGTCTGAACAGACCTAAATCGGGCTGAACAACACCCACCCTGAACTAAGGGGAGGGTCGCCCAGCCCGGCTCGCTCTTCTAGTACAACGACACCGCCTGACTGACTGCCCAGCCGTCTGCACGAAGGGAGGGTCGCGTTCGTCTCATCCGGCGCCGTCTGGAGCGAGCCGGAGGCGGAGCGACGCAGAGCCGGGGAGGCGAACACCGACACTCCACAACCATCACCGCCTGACTGACTGCCCAGCCGTCTGCACGAAGGGAGAGTCGCGTTCGTCTCATCCGGCGCCGTCTGGAGCGAGCCGGAGGCGGAGCGACGCAGAGCCGGGGAGGCGAACACCGACACTCCCCAACGGTCACTTGCGCGCATGCTGCATCAGTGAATTGGCACAGTTCACCGGAGTGTTGCGTATTTCGTATCAGGTATAATTGGCCCATGACCCCGGCAGCAATGATTCGCACGGCTCGGCTTGAAGCGGGCCTCACCCAGGCTCAGCTATCCAAACGCGCTGCCACGTCGCAGTCGGCAGTTGCCCTCTATGAGTCTGGGCGCCGCGACCCCAGCGCGACCACGCTCACACGACTTCTCGCTGCCTCTGGGGCAACTCTTGAACTGCGAACTGGAAGGCAAGCAGTGGTGACGCCTTCGACAGCTGAGCTCGCGCGGCGCGGGACTGAACTTCTTGCGGTAATCCAGCTTGCCTCGAAGCTCCCTACCCGTCACACCCGTCAGCTCAAGTTTCCCTCTCTCATCTGATGCCATCACTCCCCCAGAAGCTGACTCGTTGTCATGAGGCCCTGGACTCAGCCGGAGTCGCGCACGCGTTCGGTGGCGCAATCGCATTGGCTTACTGGACGCAAGACCCCCGTGGCACGAGCGACCTTGACCTCAATGTCTTCGTTGGCCTTGACCGAATCGAAGAGTGCCTAAGAGCGCTCCCAGCGAAAGTCACCTGTGACGCCGCAGCCCGCACACAACTTGAGTCTGAGGGCCAAGCCCGACTCTGGTGGGACGAGACTCCGATCGACATATTCCTCAGCACTGTCGAACTCCACTCCCGGGCCGAAGCCAACATCAGGATGGTCAACTTCGACAAGGGGACAATCCCCGTCGTCGGTCCGGTGGAACTCGCTGCGTTCAAAGTTCTGTTCAACAGAACCCGAGACTGGGCCGACCTTGAATCGATGGCCGAGGCCGGCACGCTAGACGCGGCAGAGGTTGCTGTTGCTCTAAGCGGGCTCGTTGATTCGAGCGATTCGCGCCTTCAACGGCTTACTCACATCGCTGCTGCCCAGTAATGGAAACGGAGGGCCTGTCTGGCTGGCCCGGCGTGGCTGTCTTCAGCAGAGCCTGAAGACAGCAGGCACTGCCGGTCTGAACAGACCTAAACCGGGCTGAACAACACCCACCCTGAACTAAAGGGATGGTCGCCCAGCTCGGCTCGCTCTTCTAGTACAACGACACGGCTTGGCTGGCTGGCTGGCCATTGGTCTGCACGAAGGGAGAGTCGCGTTCGTCTCATCCGGCGCCGTCTGGAGCGAGCCGGAGACGGAGGTCCGAGTCAACCGAATGAAAGTGGTGCTCAGCCGGGCTTGGAAGATTCAATAGGCAGGGTAGATTCCACCAACGACCACTGGAGTCTTGCGCAGGGTGAAAGTCCCGTCACCCAGCTGTCCCGCGTAGTTCGCTCCCCAACGGGCGTAACCGGCGGAAATTGACTTCGCTCCGGTCACTCCCAGAACACTGACGGGCGTCTTCTTTGTGACCGTCGTGCCATCACCAAGTGGCCCAGAGACGTTTCCGCCCCAACACTTCACAGCCCCGCCTGACACGAGCGCGCAGGTGTGGCCATAACCGGCCGAAACCTTTGTGGCGCCAGAGAGACCCGTAACAGCCACCGGAAGCCGGTTGACCAAGGGAAATCCGCCATTCCCAATCTGACCAAGACCATTGGCGCCCCAGCACTTGACTGCGCCAGCGGCCACAACAGCACATGTGTGCACGGAGCCAGCATCAATTGCGGTTGCGCCTGTAAGCCCGCTGACCTTAACCGGGGTCATTCGCCTCAACGTAGCCGTGCCATCGCCGAGTTGACCGTAGACGTCACCTCCCCAACATTTGACGGCCCCAAGAGCAACGATTGCGCATGTATGTGCGTCCCCAGCAGCTATCGCCGTCGCACCGGTCACTCCGGATACCGTCACAACCTTCTTGCGCAAGAGGATCGTTCCGTCCCCCAGTTGCCCAATCGTGTTTGAACCCCAGCACTTGACTGCCCCGGCCTTGACGATCGCGCAGGAATGGGCCTTGCCGGCGGTCACGGCCGTTGCCCCGGAAACACCAATCACATCGACGAGTCGGGTCCGGGTGGTTGTAGTGCCATCGCCAAGCTGCAGACTCATGTTCAGTCCCCAGCAGCCAACCCATCCTCCTATTTGCCCGACCACACATGTGTGGTCAGCTCCAGCTGCAACCGATTGCGCCTTCACGTACCCCGAGCCGTTCGAATCACTCACTGGCAGGGCCGAATTGTGCGCCTTGTAGGTGGCATCGCCGAGTTGACCCAAAGTGTTCCTTCCCCAACAGAGAACCAGCCCGTCCAGGCCCAGTGAACATGAGTGACCATCGCCTGTGGCAACCAATCCGTCAACTGGGGTGGTTGTGGCGCCCAAGGAAAGGGTCGGAGTTAAGAGCGCAACTCCGCAGGCCAGAAACGCTGCGACAGAAATCTTCTTAAGCCGGCCGTAAGGCGACGGTTGTGACATGTCTGTTCTCCTCCCCGGAGCACTGCATAAATGCAAGGATAGAAATACTCAGTAACAGTTGCCGACATTACTTGACTCCCCTGCTGAGGTCAACGGGTGGACACCGACGCGCGCCCAGGTGATCCCCTTAACCTCGTCAGCCTAGGTCGCTCGACCGGCTGGCAGGAAACAGACCTGTCACCCGTCGTTAAGTCCTTTGAGAATCTCACTGGCAGCTGAGGCAGGATCAAGCTTTCGCTCAGCCACCTGTTCGATCAACTCGGCAAATCTCGGATCAGCATCAATCTTGGCTTCAAGCTCACGGCGAATGCGGCCCGTCGCGATTGACAGCACTTCCGAGCGAAGGTTTCTGCTCCTGCGCTCAACAAGCGTTCCCTCTGCTTCAAGGAAGGCGCGGTGCTCGTCAAGCTTCTCAATCAGCTCATCAATGCCCTTGTGATGAACGGCCTCAGTCTTGACGATCGGCGGCATCCAGCCACCGCGAGGGTTCAGTGACAGTACGCCGCGGATCTCCCGGACCATTGTCTCTGTAAGCGGATGATCGGCCTTGTTGACAACGATCACGTCGGGGATCTCCATCACACCGGCCTTGAGCGCCTGGATCGAATCACCGGATCCGGGCATCAAAACCAGAACAACCGTGTCCGCATGGTTGATGATGTCGACCTCCGCCTGTCCAACGCCAACGGTTTCCAGCAGGACAAGGTCCTTGCCGGCAGCATCAATCAGCAGTGCGGCCTGAAGTGCTGCCTCGGCCAATCCACCAAGTGCACCGCGGTTGGCCATTGAGCGAATGAAAACCTCTGGGTCAAGAAAGTGGTCTGTCAGACGAATGCGATCGCCAAGCAACGCGCCGTGCGTGAAAGGTGATGAAGGATCAATTGACAGGACGCCAATGCTGGTCCCGCGGTCTCGCTCTGCCCGCGTCAGCGCACTGATCAGAGTGCTCTTGCCCGCACCCGGCGCACCGGTCAGTCCGACAACGCGTGCCTTGCCGGTCTTTGGGTAGATCTTGCGCACAAGTTCCCAGCCTCGAGCGTCATCGTCCTCAACCCAGGAGATCGCGCGCGCAAGCGCACGCCTGTCACCTGCGAGGAGTTGCTCTGCCAGTTCGTCAGCTGTATTGGGCCGTGCCATGCCCTGCGGATAATGCCAGCCTCGGCCACCGATCCCGGTCCCGACGATGCCTCGACTCCAAAAGAGCGTGCCGCGACTTACCATCCAACGCGTGAAACCTCTTACGAGCGACAGAAGCGCAACCGCGGAACCTCAGGCGTCAGACCCGAAGATTCAGCGCCTTGCCCCTGCCCCACTTCATGGCGGACCGCTGGTGATGCTGCGCTTCATGGCCCACAACCACATGTTCAGCTTCGAATACGCGCGACTGATCCTGCGCTGGGTTTGGCTTAAAGCCCGCTGGCGTGGCCGCCTTGTCACCGACGGCATTTGCTTCGTCTGCCCGAATGTCACCTTTGAGATCGGCAAGAACGCCAAGGTCCACCTTGGCCGCTGGTCGTGGATCGGCGATGGTTGCAAGATCCGCTCACATGAGGGCGAGGTTGTAATCGGGGCAAAGACTGTTCTCGGCCAGGAGTGCACGATCAGCTCCTTCCAACATGTTTCAATCGGCCGCGAGTGCATCCTTGCTGACCGCGTGATGCTGATCGACTTTGACCATGGCGTTGTGGATGTTGAGAAGCCCATTCGCGTTCAGGGCATTTACAAGCGCGACGTCAAGGTTGGCCACAACTGCTGGATTGGCTACGGCGCCTGCATCTTGCGTGGGGTGACCGTCGGCAACAACTCAGTCGTTGGCACCAACTCAGTTGTCACCAAGGACGTCCCGGAGAACGCTGTCATCGGTGGCGTTCCGGCCAAGGTCCTGCGCATGCGTGACGAGCCCACGCAGATGACTTGGGGCGATTGACCCAACTCCCCCAGTGGCTCCCGCAGGAACGGTAAGCGGAAGGCGCGGGTTCAGGAAGCGGCAGGAGACTTGGCCTGCTGGCCAAGAACATCCGTGTACACATCCGCAGTGCTGCGGGCTACATCCGCCCAGTCGAAGCTCAGTACATGCTCGGAGGCTTCAGCAACAAGCCTGTCTCGAAGCGCGTCATCAGTGAGCAGGCGCTCGATCATGATCGCAAGGTGTTCCGCGTCGCCGCCGTTGAAGCGCAAGCCGACCTTGTCGCCCTCAGGCACAACCTCACGCAGGCCGCCGGTGTCAGCAACGATTGTTGGGCAGCCTGATGCCATCGCTTCAAGTGCCACAAGTCCGAACGGTTCGTAAAGGCTTGGCACAACTGTGAGGTCAGCGATTCGGTAGAGGGAGTGAAGCGCGTCATCCCCAATCCAGCCGAGGAACGTGCCGTGATCGTCAAGCCCAAGCTCGGTGGCC
>JAPLCH010000201.1:0-1191 GCA_026392325.1 Solirubrobacterales bacterium
GGGCGATCACGGTCCCTATGACGTGGTCCTCGAACTCGTTGGAGCACCAAACATTCCAACCGATCTGACCGCGCTCAACACCGGCGGACGCATTGTCGTGATTGGCGTTGGGGCCGGGGCAAAGACTGAGATCAACCTTCTGGTCGTAATGGCCAAACGGGCGAAGCTGATGGGCTCAACCTTGCGTGCGCGTTCAGTTGGAGAGAAAGCCTGTGTCGCAGCAGGCGTCACGATCGACATCCTTCCGAGGCTTGAGGCTGGCGACATCACGGTCCCGGTCGAAGAGACTTACCCGCTCGCAGAAGCCGAAGCTGCCTACGCCCGCTTTGAGGCCGGCGCCAAGCTTGGCAAAGTCGTACTGCTGTTCCCCTAGTCGACGTCAGCGATTTCTGCAGCACAGACTGAGCAGAGGTTCGGCCCTTCCGACTCCAGCACCTCAGCCGCATCCTTTTCGTTCAGTACAGCGCCGCACTCCACGCAGTGCGCTTCAAGGTCTTCAATTGTTTCCTCTTCAAGTCCCATGCCACGACGGTACGCGCCTCAACCTCCAGCGCAAGCGAACCCACCTCTCCAAGCGGGTTTCGGAACGGGGCGGTGTCGGATGCGGAACTGGCGGCAACGCCAGGGGCGCGCCGACGCAGCGGCCAGAGCTACTTCACCACACACCCAAGGAGGATCCGCGCCACGAGCGTCTGGTCGTAAGAGTGCCCAACGGGTTTCGAAACGGGGCGGTGTCGGATGCGGAACTGGCGGGAACGCCAGGGGCGCGCCGACGCAGCGGCCAGAGCTACAGGCTCAGTAAGGCGGAAGACTCGACCACCAATTGCCGAGTTCGCGGAACGCAGACCAGAATGCGCGCTTCTCACTCTCCTCGTCAAGGCAGAGGTCAATGTCCGGGACGGTCAGGACTTCCCGGTTGGGTGCGAGGCGTTGAAGCACGCCTGGTTCGAAACGGATCTGTTCGGCGAGTGGGAGGCCAAGTTCGTTGATGATGTCCACGACTTCTTCGCCCATCAGGACGAGAATCTTGGGGCGCACTATTTCGATTTCTTCAACGAGCCTTGCGATGCAGGCGGGGTCAGCGAGGCTTGAGTCTGAAACAGGGCACTTGATGCAAAGGGTTCCGTATACGGCGAGCGGGTCAATGTCGAGCCGCTTGAAGGATTTCATCAGCGCGTTGCCGGAACGGAC
>JAPLCH010000201.1:1241-8884 GCA_026392325.1 Solirubrobacterales bacterium
AGGCGACGCCTTCTTCAATCTCTGAGGCGCGTGGCGCGTATTTGATGAGCATGATGTCCGCTTGCGGATGGCCGGAGCCAAGGACTGGGGTCATGCTTCCGCGTGGGCAGGCGTCGCAGTCGCGCAAGTCGTTTGCAAACTCGTTCAGTTCGCGAATCGCACGCTCCAGGTACTTCTCGCGGATTTCGTCATCAGTGATCGACACAGGTGCTTCTTTGGACACGGAGGGATCAGGCTCCTTCCCCTGCATCAGGACTTGCGTGAGGCCTTCCGCACACGACGGCGTTTGCTCGCCGCCTTTGCACTGTTGGGAGTGGCCTTGGTTTGGATGAACTTCAATGCTTGTACGAAGAAGAGGGAGCTTGGGGTGCGTGCAATGTCAGCTTCGCGGAGCGATTCAAGGAACTCTTCAGGCCCGTCAAAATCGCGCATTGTGATTCTTACCGAGCCCAATCCTTGGGCTACATGTGAGTCAGACCCAGCGCCGGCGGGAAGCCGGTACTTGGCGGCGAAGCGAGCGGCTTCCTCGTTGAACGCCCCGACTGCGACTCGCGCGTTGTAGACCTCAAAGGCGTCAATCCGCTCAAGTTCTGCGAGCAGGTGCTCGTAGTCCGGAACGCTGTGCATTCGGTCGAACGGATGTGGAACGTACGCAAGTCCGCCTTGAGCGTGAATTTCGTCAAGCGTTTCGCGCAGTGTCATGCCCTGGGGAATGCGCTTCTTGATGAAGAGTCCGATGACCTCACCTTGAGTTGCCGTCTTGACTTCTTCGGAGACGATGATCTTCACGCCGTTTGCTTTGGCCTCAGCTTCAAGCGCGCCGGAGATCTCATTGTGGTCGGTTACTGCGATCGCACCCAGGCCCTTGGCGCGGGCTTCGGCGAGAAGGACTTCAACGGGTGTGGCGCAGTCGTAGGAATGGTCGGTGTGCATGTGCAAGTCGACGTCAATCAGGGGGCGGTCAGCGATGCGCGCTGCAATATCTGGTCGGGCGCGAGTGTCGTGGCGGCGGCTGACCAGTTCGCTGCAGGCGGATTCGACATGGTCGAGCAGCACTTCAGGGGCGAGGCGGTCGCGCAGTCCGGCAGCTTGGTCCACCCAAGCCTTTGCCTTGTCAGCGTTGGTGATGATCACTTCAAGCTGTGCGGCGAGAGTCTGCTGGTCTCCAACGCCATAACAAGGCCCAAGTCGGCCGTCCTCGAGCAGGTGCTCGTGGACTGGGACTGTCGTCGCGACAGGCACGGCTCCTTCTGCGACCGCTGCAAGGATCGCAACCGGGCGTGGCGTCGCAGCAGTGCCGCCAATGATCACCACGTCAGCCCCCGCGATGAAGTCTTGTTCTTGCCCCGAGTCAACTTCAACGATTTCCACACGGTCGCGAATGTCAGCTCCGATTGATGCTGGGGGTGGTGAGCCAGGCTGAAGGCCGATTCGGGCATTCCAGTCACCTTCGGGAAGTTTGCGCAGGGCGCGAAGGGTGGTCCTGAGTGAGGCTCTTTCGCCGCCGATCACTTGGGCGATTGTTACTCCGGTTGATCCTTCTGCGCCGTTCTTGTCCGAAGCGGTGACGGATGGAAGAACGACGTTGACTCCGGCTGGGAGAGCATCGTTGATCGCAGGTACGGCAGTTGCGAAGTCCGCAAGGACAGTGTCAATCCGTCCGTAGAGAGCATCACCAAACCGCTTGCCAACGTCCGACGCGGGGAACCTTGGGTGCGGTCGGTGGAAGTGACCGATATTCAAGGCCCGTGAGTAGCGCAGCGCGGCCCCTGAGACGCCTCCGGGGAGCGGATCGTGCAAGTGGACCACATCTAGCTCCAGAGCCTCCAGAGCGTCTTCAAGTGATCTGGCTGCCCCGGCGGGAAGGGAACGCTTGGTGCGGCCGGTCAGCGGCAGCGCTTCACCGACTGAAATAACGATTGGATCTGCGCCGGGTGCTGGAAGTGCTGACGCAGGGTCCTTCTTGGCAGCAGCAATTGCACGCCGTCCAGCTGATGCGTCACTGGTGCTTCTGCCCGGGGCTAGTACGACAACCTGATGGCCACGCGCTGCCAGCCCGTTGGCGATCAGCCTGACCTGACCTGCGAGATGGCCTGGTGCGTCCCAAGGGACGGGCGATACCTGTGCGATTGCGAGAGGTTCACTCACTTGTAGGGGAGGATAGGCCGGCGCAGCAACTCACGCTGTGGTTGGGCTCAGAAGTTCGCGAAAAAAAGACCGCCTTTCGGCGGTCTGGCAATCAAGGAAGCAATCACCGGTGGACGCTCGCGCGCCCACCGGGAAGCAATTGCGTGACTACTTCTTTGCGGCTGCCTTCTTGGCTGGAGCCTTCTTTGCCACGGTCTTCTTGACCGGAGCCTTCTTGGCTGGAGCCTTTTTGGCGACTGTCTTTGAAGCTGCTGACTTGCGAGCAGCTGGCTTTGCGACAGCCTTGCGCGTCTTTGGTTTGCCGGCGTACTTGGCGATGAACTTCTCTGTGTCTTCGCGGGCGACGTCGTCTGGCCGCTGATTCTGCGGAGACTTCATCAGGTACGAGGATGGACCATCAAGCTGTCCACCAACACCGTTGTTCAGAGCGAGCTTGCAGCAACGGACGCCATCAATGACGATGCCCGCAGAGTTTGGTGAATCCCAAACTTCAAGCTTCATCTCGATGTTCAGTGGAACATCACCGAAGGCTTGGCCTTCAAGGCGAATGTGTGCCCACTTGCGATCGGTCAGCCATGGAACGTAATCCGACGGTCCGATGTAAACATCGTCCGCAGGCAGCTCGTGTTCCATGATTGATGTCACGGCGTTCGTCTTGCTGATCTTCTTGGACTCAAGGCGCTCGCGCTCAAGCATGTTGAAGAAGTCCATGTTGCCACCCACGTTGAGCTGTGAGGTGCGGACCATCTTCACTCCACGATCGCCAAACAGGCGGGTGAGTGTGCGGTGCACGATCGTTGCGCCAACCTGGCTCTTGATGTCGTCTCCGACGATTGGGAGTCCGGCGCGCTTGAAGCGGTTGCTCCAGTACGGCTCGCGTGCGATGAACACTGGAATGCAGTTCACCATTCCGCAGCCGGCTTCGAGGAGGATCTGCTCGACGTACCACTTGGTGGCGTCCTCACTGCCGACTGGCAGGTAGGAGACGACAACGTCAGTTTTGGTGTCCTTGAGGACCTGAACGATGTCCACGGTCTCGCCTGGAGCCTTCTTGATGCGCTGCTTCAGGTACTTGCCAAGTCCGTCATGCGTCATGCCGCGCTGGACTGTGACGCCGAGGTTCTTTGGCACCTTGGCGAACTTCATCGTGTTGTTCTGACCTGACCAGATGGCTTGACCGAGATCCTTGCCGACCTTCTGGGAATCAATGTCAAACGCAGCACTGAATTCGATGTCTCCGACGTGGTAACCGCCGAGGTCCACATGCATCAGACCTGGGACTGGTTGCTTCGGATCAGCGTTCTTGTAGTACTCAACGCCCTGCACAAATGCTGATGCGCAGTTTCCGACGCCGATGATCGCTACCCGGACTTTGTCCTTCTGGTAGCGGGTTGTTCCGTTTGCTTTGCCGTTTTTGGCGGGGGTCACGGTTGGGGTGCCTCCTTGGGAGTCCTAGGGAAATGACCGCGAGCCGATGGCCGCAGTGACCTCGGAGGCTACAGACCCGCGCCGCTGATTTCTGAATTGAGAGCCGTCCGCACATGTGAGATGCGCTGGGCGGTGGTCACAAACGAGAGTGCGGCGAGCAGATATACGGCTGGTGCGAGCAGATCAAAGTCGAAGATTCCCATGCCTTTTGCGAACAAGAGTCCAGCTGCGAGGATGACCACGCGGACCGGCCGCGTGGCGATTCCAACCTTGCATTCAACGCCCAGCGCTTCTGCCCTTGCTCGCGTGTAGGAGACCATCAGCGAGAGGAGCACTGCAAGGACGCAGGCTGCGACAGCCACTTCGTCGCCCCTGGATGTGAAGTAAACGGCGACGGCCGTAAGGACGATTCCTTCTTCGATTCGATCAAGCGTGGAGTCAAGGAATGCTCCGAACGGAGTTCCTTTGCCTGACATGCGCGAGTAGCGGCCGTCGAGCGTGTCCATGATTGAACCGATGATGAATGCGAATCCTGCAAGCACGAACTGGCGTTCAAGTACGAGGACTGCGGCGACAAGGTTCAGCACAAGGCCGGTCATTGAGATTCCGTTTGGCGTCAGGCGGGACTCGATCAGCCTGTCTCGCATCATCAGGCCGAACTCGCCGGTCCCTGCCCCACTGCCTTCAGTGCTCAAGAAGCTGCCTTTGTTGTGTGTGCGTGTCCACGCTCAGGTTTGACCGTTTCGGTCGCCGGGCTGAACTGCCAACCCTCGTGGAACTTGCCAAGTCGGCGTGCGACCAGCCAGGCGATTCCGGCGGTGAAAGCACCGAGGAGTGCGTCGAAGAGGTAGTGATTGCCAGTGGCCACGACCACCCACGTTACGAGGAGTGGGTACAGAAGCCATGCCCGACGTGCCCAGCGGCGACTGACGAGCGCACTCATTGAGCCGCCGACCATCAGGGAGAAGCACACGTGCATGGACGGAACTGCGGCGTAGAGGTTCAGCAAAGCGCTGACTTTTTCATTGTCAACCCGGGTGCCTGTCGCAAGCGCGATCGTGTCGGAGAATCCCCATTCGGGCATCAGGCGCGGTGGGGCTGTTGGGTAAAGGGCGTAGCCGACAAGAGCGAGCGCCATTGCCGCAAGGAACATGTTGCGGACAAAGTAGAAGGACGTGTTGCGGCGCAGGTAGATGAAGATCAGCGTTGAGAAAGTGATCAGGTAGTGGCTGTTGACATACATCCAGTCGGCAAAGCCGATCAGCAGGTCATTGCCGCGCGACCACGCTTGGATGCTTGGCTCAACAAAGACGTTGAGTGAGTTCTCAAGGTTGATTACCTGGTTGGCATTGCCAAAGGCTGTTGCCGCAGAGCCGTCAGCGAACCCACGGACCATTTGGTAGCCCACGTAACAGGACGCAAAAAGGGCGACCTGCCGAAGAGCATCGAGTGCCCCTTTCGGCAGAACCTTTCCCCCTCCAACACGCGGTTCAGCAGACATAACCGTCAATCCTATCTGCCATTCGCTAAATGTTGAAATTTGGGTCAGTTACCTGCTGGGGCGTCGCACTTGACCCGTGGCTTGGGCGACCTGCCAACTGACAGCTTCAGCTTTGCGCCCGTGTTGAGGACATTGCCATCCACAACCAGTTCTGTGAATCCCGTGTTGTCGAGCTCGCGCAAGCAGCCTTGTGAGCCTTCGATCCACCACCATGGTGACCAGCGAACGCTCACGCCGATGTGAACGGGACCAGGGTGGGATGCCTGTTGTGGCGGGATGACAAGTGAAACCGTCTCCGGCCCCAAGACCCGTGTTTCCACGGTCACCGAGTCGGAGATGCCGGCCGCAATCGGGGTTGGGTTGGCCACCGCAAACAGCTTCCAGTCCTTTGACTGCCAGACAGGCTTGAGCCATGGAAGGCCGCGGGACACGAGTGCAGCCTCGCCTTCAACGGCGCTGTCGAGCTGAGCGGTTGGCAGGGCTACCCAGCGCACGGAGAGCGCGTCAATCCACTTCCGGTAGGCCGCGGGTGCGATGAGCGGCCCGTTGACTGTCGAGTTGAACTTGCGGTCGAGCTGCCGTTCCCATCCGCGTGCAAGCGGGATGGTTTTCGCGACGTAAGCGTCCTCCCAGTGACCTCGCGTCCAGATGATCTCCACCCGACCAGGGTCCTCACCTCGAGCGCGGATCTGGCTTATGAGCGGCGCGTAGAAAGCCCGGGTCCTGGAGTGGTCGTCCTTGACTGCTCGCTGAACATCAACCACTGGAGCGGTCCACTGCCAAAGGAGGGCGAAGGGCAGCAGAAAAAGAAAAATTTTCGTCCTTGCGGCCGGGATCAACACAATCGCCGCCACCGGCCCCGCGGCAAGTTGCCCAAGGCGTGTGATATTTGAGCCGATCGGCGTCGGCACGATGAACACGAAGACTGTGGCGAGCAGGTAGAGCAGCGCTCCCGCTCGGATGCACTTCTGGTCGCTGGAGGTAAGTGCAAGTGTCAGCACGCAGGCGATCACGACAGGGACGAAGGCCTCCCATGTGAAGGGCTGTGTTCCACCGTCAGGAAAGAGCACGCTGAACACGATGAGCGGAGTTCCTGCGACCAGCGCAACAGCGATTCCCTTGCGGTTCAGGCGCGCTATCGCGCAGAGGCCGAGGAAGGCGGCCGCCACGGGACTCGCCAACGAGGTCAGGAATGCCAGTGGCCCCCAGCTCTTCCATGATCGGTCGTTGAGCAGAGCGGCGAGAGCTGCAGCACCGAACGCCAGCCCGAGGAGGTACGTGGTGCGTCCGGAGAAGAGCGCGGCCAGGCAGCCGCTGGCAAACAGCAGTGCGGCTATCAGCGATGCGCGCTGATCAGTTGTGGCGGCGCGGGCCAGCGTTGCGAGCGCCCAAGCGGCAAGGACTGCGGCGAGCGCGCCGGCGAGCCATGCGCCCATGAAGGCGCCAAGTGCTGGTGAGAGCACGCTGTAGGAAGGCAGGTAGTGACCTCCGTACCACTGTCCGTTCCAGATCTGCGGGCCGTTGTCGGCGAACGACTCTGAGCGGAAAACCTGGGCGGCCATGTCTGCCGTGTGCGGTTTCAGCAACAGCCAGACGAGTGCCCCAACGGTGGTCACGCCGACCGCCGCAAGGGTGACGCGGTGCTTGTCTAGGCGGGTCAGCATGGGCTTGGAGTCTTGCGCTCTACGAAGTCAGGAAGTCACAAACCCGGCCAATGACCTCGGGTTTGTCAAGCCATGGCCAGTGCCCAGCGTCCGCAATCCGCTCTGCGGTTGCATTCGGGATCGCCTCGGCGTAAGCGTCAGCAAAGCGAGCTGGAATGTAAGGGTCCTGCTCTCCCCAGAGAACGAGCGTGGGGCATGTGATGTTGCCAACGTCCTTGCCGGTTTGGGCGAGAACTTTTGATGGCGACGAGCGGTAGAGGCGAAGGATTGCCCGCTGGGTTCCAAGGTCAAAGTGGCTCATCGCGTCGTCGATCAACTCCTTCGGGAGTGGCCCCGGGGTCGCGTTTGACTCGCGGGAGATCAACCGGAGTGTCCGTTTGCTGGTCAGTCCCATTGCGAACTCACCAAGGAATGGTGTGCGCCAAATCTTTGCCATGCGATGCCACTTGTAACCGGGCAGGAACGGAACGGCGTCCATGATCACCAGCTTCTCCACACGCTGCGGGTTGCGCAGCGCCCAAGCAACTCCGAGGCCGCCCCAGTCGTGCACTGCAAGGCGAACCTTGTCCACGCTGATCCGGTCAAGAAAGTCGCTGATCCACTGGCAGTAGAAGTCAATGTCATAGGCGAGGTCGCCGCGCTTGGCAGACCGCCCAAAGCCCGGCAGGTCCGGTGCGATGCCGCCAGCTTCTTGAAGGAATGGGATCCAGTCGTCGGAGCTCGTTGGCACACCGTGCAGCCAGAGAATTGGGGCCACGTCTGGGTTGGCGCTCTCAGCGCGACGCCAGAAGGCGGGAAGGTCGTCTACATCTCCTGCGTGGTTAACAATCTCGGGCACGGTTCTGAGGATACGGCGCCGGCAGCAACAGTGGCGAGCGAGAGTGCGGGCTAGTGGCTAGCTA
>JAPLCH010000085.1 GCA_026392325.1 Solirubrobacterales bacterium
GTGTCGCTCCGCTCAGCGTGTTCAACAATATTCAGAGTCATGGTTCAAACCTGAATTCACTGTCGCCGATTCGAACTCTGTCACCCGCGTGAAGGGGGCTTGGTCCACCAAGCTGCCCGTCGTTGAGCCATGTTCCGTTCGTGGAGCCAAGATCCTCCAGACCCAAGGTCGCGCCCTCCCTGACAATCCTTGCGTGCCTGGTAGAGGCAAACGGATCCTCGAGTTTGATCTCCACATCTCCACGCCCGAGCGTCGCTCCAGTTCCTATCTCGTAACTCCAACCCTTCTCGTGTCCCGGCGCCGACACAACAACCAGCCGTGCATCACCGCCCGCGGTTGGAACCGCCATCGACTCAACTGCCTCATGAAACCCAGTTGCATCAGGGTCCACCGCTGCCGATGGTCGCCCTGTTTTCGTCACGTCACGGAGGGCACTCGTGGACACCCAGAGCAGAAACAGGTAGAGAACCGCGAGGAAACCGAATTGGAGTGCTAGAGAGACAGGTTCAAGCATTGTCAGCCTGCTTGGAATTCAAGTTCTGTGTGGCCGAGACCGATCACATCTCCGGACTTGAGCTGCATTGCGCCATCGACCTTCGTGCCGTTCACAGTCACTCCGTTGGTTGAGCCCATGTCCTCAAGCATCCAGCCAGGCCCACCCAGAACCACCCGCGCATGTTGCCGTGATGCATTTGGATCCTCAAGCACAACATCACATGAGCGGCTGCGACCAAGGACCATTCCCGCCGGATCAAGCTCGATCAGGTACCCAGCCGCTGACAACGTCGCCTTCGAAGCGGAGGCTGGAATTGGAGGTCCAGATGCAGACGTTGGTGCTTCCGTCGCAGAGCCACCCAAGCCAGCTGCTCCCGGTGGAGACACCGGTGGGGCAATTGGTGCCACCACAGGCAATACCGGTGGTGGCACCGGAGTTGCCCTCGGAGGCATCGCCGGGGCTGGCCTTGAGCTTGGCTGTGGCGCGCGTGCCTTGGATCCCGACGAACCGCCCGCTTGGGCAAGAGCCTCGCGGTCCACAGGGGTCGTCTTGATCCCAAACTCTCCAAGGCCAAGGCGCTCATCACATTCAATGCTGATCCTTGGCCGTTCGCTCAGCACCATGTTTTCGCGGCGAGCGTGTTCAAGCAGGTATGACCCAAGCTCAGCCTTGAGCTCCGCTTCGTGTGGTGAGAACCGATCAAAGTCCTCCGGCCCGAGAAATACTGCGTAGCTCGTTGGGGCGTAAACGCGAGAAACAAACGCCTTCTTGTTCTCGTCCATTTCGCGAGCAAGGCGACGGGCAATCTCTACCGGGCGGACCTCCGACCTGAAGGCGCGAGAGAACGTCCCTTCTACAAGGCCGGCGATCCTGCTCTCGAGGTTCCTAAAAACGCTCATCGTGTCCGACGCATCCTGCTGATCATGGTACGAGGTCCGTCTTCGGTTCCCTGATATCTCAAAGAAGGCAGTCCCTTCAAAGCCACAACCACAGACGCGCCCGCGAGTGCGCCGGCGAGCACTCCTCGTGACAAACCTCCAGAAACAGCAGCAGTTCCAAGCCCCACGGTGATTGCCCATGCTGCCCCAGCCAAGGCATCTGACACTGCATTTTCGCCACGAACTACCAATGGAAGAATTGCCGCGCCAACGCCCCACACGCCAGCTACTGCGGGAAGTGGACCCTTGAGAAGCGGAAGTAGTCCGTGAGTGATCGCGTCAGAGGGACTGGTCCCCCACACGGCCGAAGAGTCAGCCCTCGCCGGCGGTCCCCCAAGCAAAGTGCGCCCAAGCAGCAACTCAGCACAGCCGAGTTGCCAAGCCCCGGCAACTCCAGCAGCGAAGCGAATCCAGATGCCCCCAGCAAACGAAGCTGCTGCTGGCCAAGCTCCGGCAAAGCCAGGCGAACCGAGGAGAGGCGCCAAGGAAGGAAGCGACCACCATTCCGGATGACCCCAAAGCAACGGAACACAGGGGAGAAGGGCTGCTGCAAGCACCACAGCCTCGCCTGTCTGGCCGGTTACCGCTGATGCGATGACCGCGGCTAGGACACTGGCAAGCCAACCGAGGCGGGGAAAGAGTCCCACTGCAAGTGTGACCGCACCAGCCGTCGCCCAAATCGCACTCTGATTCGACGCTGAGGCAAGCTCAAGAGTCCAGAGCAGGGACAAGCCACCTGCAGCCAGGGCCCCAACAGCCCTCCTGGCCCACTGGAAATTTCCATCGCTCTCGTTGAGCGGCTGGACCACATGACGGGATGGTCCAACTCCCCGTCCCTTCGGAACCACAGCCGTTGCTGTCCCAATCTCGGTCCGGCTGACACGAATCTCGCCCTCGGCCCTGCGCACCGCGGGAGCGACTGTTCCGGGCTCATCATCTGTCCCGGCTACAGCAGCAGCCAGCGCTGCCCCCAGCTCGGCAACTGTTCCGCGGTCCTCGGAATCAGGCTCAAGCGCTCTGTCAACCGCTTCCACAAGACCAATGGCCAAGTCAGGACGCTCTTCCGCCAGCAGCGGGAGATCTCCCGATGTCAAATTTCGGGCTGTTTCAGCTGCAGTTCGACCGCGGACCGGGTTAACCCCAGCCAACCCCTCAAAGACAACAATCGCCAAAGCCCAAAGGTCCGTTTCCGGGCCGCTTTCTTTCCCCGAAGCCTGCTCGGGTGACATGTAAGCGAGGGTTCCGATCACGTCGCCCGTACGGGTCAGTGATGACTCGCCTGCAAGGCGAGCAATTCCAAAATCGGCCAGTTTGACAATCCCTGCCTCAGAGCGGGGAGCATCTGGGATGAGAATGTTCCCGGGCTTCACATCACGGTGGATCACTCCTTGCTTATGAGCGTGATCAAGCGCCGCGGCCATTGAAGCCCCGATGCGGACCACGTCCCTATCGGAACAACGTCCCTCAGCGTAAATCTGCCCGAGTGTCATTCCGCGGACGAATTCAGATACAAGGTACGTATGGGTCTCATCAGTGCTCGCCTCATGCAAGGTCACAACTCCAGGGTGTGAAAGGCGAGCTGCAGCGCGAATCTCACGCTCTGCCCTCTCTCCGGCCAACTCATTGGGAATTGCCTTGACCGCGACCTCCCTGTCCAGCCGCTCATCTTGGGCGCGCCAAACGGTTCCGAACGCGCCGGATCCAATCGGCTCTTCGAGCCGGTATCTGTCAAGCACGAACGTGCTTGGGGGTGCTTTGGGTTCCCTGGTTCGGGCCATCAAGGATGGTTTCGCCGCCGTTCTTCCGGCTCCTGCCATGCCCGATGGAGGGCAGTTTTCCACTGGCCCTCTGCGCAGACGCCCGTGCAGAACGCACAGACGCCGATAATCGCGCCATAATCTGCCCTGTGCAGCGGGAAATGCCCGCACACAAAGGATATGACATGTCGTTCTTTGACGACGAACCCACACAAGCCACTCCGGCCACTCCACCTACCCGAGGATCGGGAGAAGACCGCGCGCCGGATCATCAGTCAGTCGTAACCCGTCGACTGATCGCAGCGGGCGCCGGGCTTCTGATTCTCCTGATGCTCGTAATCGGAGTCAAGACCTGTTCAGACTCCCGCACCACATCACAGCTCAAGGAGTTCAACCGCAAGGCCTCACAGCTGGTTGCCGACTCCGACAGTCAGGTAGGCAAGCCTTTCTTCAAGGAACTGCAAGGCGCTTCCTCCAAGGGGACAACAGCCCTGCAGGAGAACGTGAACCAGCTTGGCGTTCTTTCCGACGAGCAGGTTAAGCAGGCTGAACGCCTCGACGCACCGGACAGCCTCAAGAAGGCCCAAACCAACCTTGTTCTGACGATGCAGCTTCGCAGCGACGGACTACACCGGATATCCCGTGAGGTACAAACAGCCATTTCAAGAAACTCCACTGACAGTCAGAAGGCTGTAGGCCAGATCGCAGCAGATATGAGGGCTTTCGACGCCTCAGACGTGATCTACACCCTCAAGGTGGCCCCAGCCATTGCGGCGGCGCTTGATGACGACGGAATAGCCGTTGGCGCTGGCGGAGAGCAGGTTGCAACCACCAGTTTCCTGCCAACGATTGATTGGCTCAGTCCAGCGTTTGTCACAACGCAGCTCGGCGGGACTGCAACGGCTTCCGGAACGGCGGCCCCAGGAAACCACGGTCACAGCCTCGACAGCGTTTCAGCAGGTGGTCAGGATCTATCTCCAGACACGACGAACAGCATCCCGGGAAGTCCTCCGCCAGCCTTCGGTGTGACGTTCACCAATGGCGGAAGCGTGGACGAGTCAAATGTCCAGATCACAATCAAGGTTGAGGGCGGACCTGCGCCGATCGTCGTAACCAAGGTCGTCGCCAGGAGCACTGCCGGACAGCAGCAGACTGTTCAGGTTCCACTTGGAAGCGCCCCACCGATTGGCCAGCAGGTGACTGTCACGGTAACTATCGGGAGTGTTCCGGGAGAAACCAAGACAGACAACAACACGTTTACCTACCCGGTTACGTTTACCTGATCCATCGCCTTATTCCACCCTCGAGCGCCGGCCCGGGGGCGGGCATAGAGCAAATCTGCGACTCGAGAGGAATTCCCATCCGCAAAGGCTCAACATCAGCAAGACGTCTCTTCAAGGTGTGCGCATGAGCCTGCGGGTAGCTTGTCTGGGCCCTGAGGGAACCGTCAGTCAGGAAGCCCTTGAGGCTGCTGCGGTCTCTGCAAATGTTGATGTCGAACCCCTTCTGACAGCAACAATTCATGACGCTGTGAAGGCAGTCACCTCCGGAGAGGCAGACCTTGCCCTCGTGCCACTGGAGAACTCTCTTGAAGGCGGCGTGGCGCCCACACTTGACGAGCTGCTTGCTGGAGACGGCATGACACCGATAGTGGGCGAGGTGATCCACACGGTCCGTCATCGACTGATTGCGAAGGACCAAATCGCACTCGACCAAATCACTCAGGTGCACACGCTTCCCTTCGTAGCTGACCAGTGCGGCCCTTGGTTGCGAGAGAACCTCCCTCAGGCCACTGTGGTGCCGGCATCGTCAACAGCAGACGCTGTCAAAACAGTTGCGGCGCTTGGCGGTATGACCGCTGCACTGGGCACTGAGCTCGCCGCTCGCCTCTATGGCTGTGAAGTTCTCCACGATCGAGTTGACGAGGGCGGCAACACAACCCGCTTTGTATGGCTTTCAACCGACTCTGACGGTGACCTTCCCCCAGGTGTCAACCCACAGGTGCCTCGGCGAACATCAATCGTCTTCTGGGGTTCCGGTGCTGAGGAACCAGGCTGGCTCGTCGATTGCCTGGCTGAGTTCGGCAGCAGGGGAGTCAACCTGACCAGGATTGAATCCAGGCCTCGCAGGGACGGCCTTGGCAGTTACGTCTTTTTCGCTGACATTGACGGCGGAGTAGACGACCCCAGGGTAGATCAGGCACTTTCTGGCCTTGCGGCCCGCGCTGACGCTGTCTCACTGCTTGGGTCTTATCCAAGCGCGTCAGCCACCCCTCTAAAGCCCTAAGGGGGCTCGACCCTCCAAAGAGGAGGGCGCCGTCCCCGAAAGGACGACGCCCCATTGTTCGCTTGGAGCTGGAAGTGCATTCCCTCAACTGCGCCGATGGGGACCACTCTCGGCGAGGAAGTGCACGGTGTCACGGGCTGGATTCCGCCAAACCGTGGCCAGCAACCTGGCTAGCGGCCGGACACCTCCAGAGTCCCACTTAAATTTGACACGTTTTGGACCACCTCCTTTCTCTGGTCAAACGAGAATAACGAGGCTCCGGACGGAAGAAAAGTGTCTACTCGACGTCTGGCGCGTCGACGTCATCAGACGTCTCAGCAGGTACTTCATCAGCCTGTGCGTCTAAATCAGCGGGGGCGTCAGCGTGGGCCTCAGCTGAGGTCTCTTCCTGACCACCCTCAACTGGCGCAAGCTCGTCCTGGCCATCGTCTTCAGCTTCACCGTCAGCTGAATCCTCTGCGATCAGGGCCACGGCGGCGACGATGTCGTCGTCCTTGACCTTCATCACCCGGACACCTTGGGTTGCGCGGCCCTGCTGGCTGATTCCGCGCACGCTCGTCCTCTGAATCATTCCGCCTTGTGAAACGAACACGAGCTCTTGATGTTCCTTGACGACAAGAGCGCCTGCAAGTCCGCCTCTTTCGTCAGTCAGCTTGATTGTCTTGACGCCCATGGCTCCGCGCTTGGTCTCGCGATACTGGTCAATCGGAGTCCGCTTCCCGTAGCCATTCTCCGTGATGACCAGCAGCTCCCGGTCAGCCTCAGCAACGTCCATGGCGATGATCTGATTGCCCTCTTGGGAGACGTTCATGCCCTTCACGCCGCTTGTGTCTCGACCCATGCCGCGAACCTGGTTCTCATTGAACCTCACAGCCTGACCGGACTTGGAAATCATGATCAGCTCGTCGTCACCTGAAGTCCGACGCACCGCAACGAGCTCGTCGTCGTCGCGGATCTTGATGGCGATGATCCCGGCTGACTTGATTGGCGTGTTGTAGGCGAGGAAATCGGTCTTCTTGATCATGCCCTTGCGGGTTGCGAAGACGACATATTTGCCCTCTGTGAAGTCTCTCGTTGAGAGCACTGACTGAACGCGCTCGCCGTCACCAAGACCTTCCAAGACATTGACAAGGGCGCTGCCACGGGCTGTACGGGCGCCTTCTGGGAGCTCGTAAACCTTCTGGCGGTAGATCTTGCCTCGATTGGTGAAGAAGAGAAGGTAGTCGTGGGTTGAGGAGACGAAGAGATGTTCGATCCAATCTCCCTCCTTGGTTCCCATCCCGGTGATTCCGACGCCCCCACGGCGTTGCTTCTTGTACGTATCGGAAGGAATTGACTTGATGTAACCACTGTTGGTGATGGTCACCACCATCTGCCTGTCCTGAATGAGGTCCTCGATGTCAAGGTCCTCCTCGGATGGTGAGATGACCGTCCGGCGCTCGTTGCCGTAGACCTCTGAGATCTCAGACAGCTCCTCCTTGATGATGCGCATGACGCGGCCCTCATCGCCGAGGATCTCGCGAAGCTCGCGGATGCGTTCCATGATGTCGGAGTGCTCAGCGCGGATCTTGTCTGACTCAAGAGCAGTGAGTCGCTGGAGGCGAAGGTCAAGAATTGCCTGCGCTTGGACCCTTGTGAGGTCGAAGCCGCTCATCAGTCCCTGTCTGGCAACGTCCGGGTCCTTCGAACCGCGGATCAGCTCAATCACATCATCGAGACGTTCGAGTGCTACAAGCAGACCTTCAAGAATGTGTGCGCGAGCTTCCTTCTGGCGCAACTCAAACTTCGTCCGTCGGACAACTACCTCGCGCTGATGCTCAACGTAATGAACAAGTATTTCCTTCAGCCCAAGTGTCTTGGGAACGCCGTCCACCAGCGCGACCATGTTGACGCCGAAGGTGCTCTGCATCTGGGTGTGCTTGTAAAGCTTGTTGAGAACGACCTTGGGGTTAGAGCCTCGCTTGAGCTCAATCACGACACGCATCCCGTGACGGTCCGACTCGTCGCGAACGTCACTGATCTCAGTGATCTTCTTCTCTTGGACGAGCTGGGCGATCTTCACGATCAGACCCCCGTCGCCGCCCTTGCGGACCATGTACGGAAGTTCCGTAACGATGATCGCCTCACGTCCTTGGCCGATGGGCTCCATGCCGGCCCTGGCCTGAACCCGAACCCTTCCTCGGCCCGTCAGGTAGGCGTCGTGGATGCCAGTAAGACCAAGAATCGTTCCTGCTGTGGGGAAATCCGGGCCCTTGATGTGTTCCATCAAGGCCTTCGACGGTGATGTCGTGGTTGTCGATGTAGGCGATGGTTGCCGCGATCACCTCGACAAGGTTGTGCGGTGGAATGTTGGTGGCCATACCGACTGCGATGCCGGATGATCCATTAACGAGAAGGTTCGGGAAGCGAGCAGGAAGAACAAGTGGCTCCTGGCGCGATGAGTCATAGGTCGGCGCGTAGTCAACCGTGTCAGCGTCAAGGTCACGGAGAAGTTCAGTTGCCAGACGATCAAGCTTGGCCTCCGTGTAACGCATGGCAGCTGCGGAGTAACCGTCAACGTTGCCGAAGTTGCCTTGTCCGTCAACCAGAGGGTGACGCATGGAGAAGTCTTGGGCCAGGCGCACGAGTGCGTCATAGATCGCGCTGTCGCCGTGTGGATGGTATTTGCCCATCACTTCGCCGACGATCAATGCGCTCTTTACGTAACGGCGGCCTGGCTGGAGACCGAGCTCGTTCATTACATAGATGACCCTTCGGTGAACCGGCTTCAGTCCATCACGAACATCAGGAAGCGCACGGCCGACGATGACTGACATCGCGTAGTCAAGGTACGAGGCCCGCATCTCATCTTCAATGGTGCGGATCTCAATGTTTCCGCCTCCAAGTTGATCTACACCCATCCGTTGCTCCTAGACATCGAGGTTTGCGACCTCCCGTGCGTGGCTCTCAATGAATGCACGGCGAGGCTCAACAACATCGCCCATCAGTGTGGAGAAGAGCCTGTCGGCATCCACTGCGTCCACAAGTGTCACCTGCATGAGAGTCCGGCTTTCGGGATCCATAGTTGTCTCACGAAGCTGTTCTGGGTTCATCTCACCCAGGCCCTTGAACCTGGAAATCTCAATTCCCTTTTGCGCGAGAGACATGATCGTGTCCCTCAGCTCTGCGTAGGACAGGGCCTCTGACTCTGCCTCGCCAAGGCTGACCTTGAACGGGGCTACTCCAGCCAGGGAGGAAAGCTTGGACTGAACCTCGGAAAGCTTTCGGTACTCAGTTGTTTCGAAGAGCCCACTTGGAACCTTGTGGCTCCTGACCAGTCCAGTCGAACGCTCCATCGTGGAGATGTGGACCCCAACCGGATCCTCGGAGACAAATGACAGCTCCCAGGTCATCTCTTCTGGAGTCGGAGCCTTGACCAGATCAGAGAGTGACTTGGAGTCCTTGATGCCCTCATCGAGAATGTGGGTGGTGGTCAGAAGGTCAAACAGCTCAGTTCCGTGTTCGGCCCTGACTCGCGCAGACCAACCTTCGTGGTCTCGGAGGAGCTTCCCGAGTGACTGCCAACGATTCTCGGTCAGTTTCGTGGACTTTCCGTTGGCGTCGATGATCTCGTACTTCTCAAGCTTGTCTTGCAGAAGCACTTCCTCAAGCTCAGACTCAAGTTCGATGTAGCGCTCACTGCGTCCGGCCTTGATCTTGTAAAGCGGGGGCTTGGCGATGTAGACATAGCCAGCATCAATCAGCTGAGGCATCTGCCTGAATAGAAGAGTCAGGGCGAGCGTCCTGATGTGGGCTCCGTCGACATCTGCGTCAGTCATCAAAACAATCTTGTGATAGCGCGCC
>JAPLCH010000134.1 GCA_026392325.1 Solirubrobacterales bacterium
CCGTGACGAACGGCAGGTTGATCTGAGCTTCCTGTGTTGTGGAGAGCTCGATCTTTGCCTTCTCGGCAGCTTCGTAGAGACGCTGCAGTGCCATCGGATCGGTGGACAGGTCAATGCCCTGATCCTTCTTGAAGTCGGACACGAGCCAGTCAACGATTGCCTTGTCGAAGTTGTCGCCGCCGAGGTGGTTGTCACCGGCGGTTGACTTGACTTCGAACACGCCGTCGCCGATCTCAAGAACGGACACGTCAAAGGTGCCGCCGCCGAGGTCGAATACGAGGATCGTCTGGTCGGCTTCCTTGTCGAGACCGTACGCGAGTGCTGCCGCGGTTGGCTCGTTGATGATGCGCTTGACCTCAAGGCCTGCGATGCGGCCGGCGTCCTTTGTTGCCTGACGCTGGTCGTCGTTGAAGTAGGCGGGAACGGTGATGACTGCGCCATCAACTTCCTGACCGAGGTATGCCTCGGCGTCAGCCTTGAGCTTCTGGAGGATCATTGCGCTGACCTCTGGTGGGGTGAAGTCGCCGCTGTTGACCTTGACCTGAGCGTCGCCACCTGGGCCTGAAATGACCTTGTAAGGAACGATCGCTTCCTCAGTGTGAACTTCAGCTTCCTTGCGACCCATGAACCGCTTGATCGAGAAGACCGTGTTCGTTGGGTTGGTTACTGCCTGCCGCTTTGCAACGGTGCCTACGAGTCGCTCGTCACCTTCGGTGAATGCGACGACTGACGGGGTGGTGCGTCCGCCTTCAGAGCTTTCGATGACGGTGGGCTCGCCACCTTCAAGAATCGCCATGCACGAGTTCGTCGTGCCGAGGTCGATGCCAATTGTCTTTCCCATATCTGTTCCTTAGCTGTCTATGTTGATGTGAAGCAGCCGGAGAGGCCTAAACCCCCGCGACTGATGAAATCTGAGTCCCAGCGTAGCAGATGTGCGCTCAGGCGGCAACAGATTCGGGCTCAGCCCTCAGGCGTTGGAATTCCATCCCTCATCGCCCCAAGGTATTTGTGGGCTGCCGGACGGACGGGACCAGATCCCAAATCAGTAGTGAAACCGGACCTGGAGAACGACCAGGTCGTCACCCGCGACTGTGTAGACAAGGCGATGCTCGGCGTCAATGCGCCTTGACCAGTAGCCGACGAGGGCGTGTCTGAGTGATTCAGGCTTTCCAATTCCCGCAAACGGGTCGCGGAGCGTCGCTTCGAGCAGCAGGTTGATCCGCTTCAGCTTCGCCCTGTCATTGGCCTGCCAGTAGAGGTAGTCCTCCCACGCTCGTTGCGTGAAGACCAACCTCACTTGGTCAGATCGTGCTGCTCAACCTCGCCAGCCCCGGCCTGTTCAATGCTTTCGAAGAGCCGTCTGGCGTTGGCTGGAGAACGGAGCAAGTAGGCGGTCTCCTGGAGAGCGTCGAACTCAGAGCGCGACAGCAAGACCGCGTCCCCCTTCTTGGAGGTGATCTCAATCGGGGTCTGGTCCTCGTTGACCTGCTCGATCAATGGGAAAAGACGCTTTCGCGCATCGCTGGCAGTGATTGACATCCGTGAAATCTCCTCTTCGAGCTTGTACCAAATATGGTACCACTCTGGGTCAGGTTGGCATCCCTTGTTGAGACAGATCCCAAAGTACTATGCATGTGGCGTGGGTTCGGCCTGTTCCGCAGAGTTTCCGCAGGTGCAAGCGAGAGTTGTGGCTTGGCTTCGCTACCCCTCAGGCAGTGGCCGCGGAGGCCTCAAACGCGGAACAGTCTCTACCGCCAGAATCGCAGTGAAGATCAGGGCCGCGCCAAGCCAGCCCTGCAGGCTGAGGCGATCGCCGGCCAGCCACCAGCCAAACAGGCCGGCAAAGGCCGGTTCGCCAGCGAGGATCAGGGCCGTGCGGTCTGGGGAAGCGTGCTTCTGGGCCCACGTCTGGACAACAAAGGCCAGCGCGGTCGTGATCAACGATGTCAGCACGATGTTGCCCCACAGCCCCGCCCCGTGTGGCATGACGAGGTCACCTTGAGCCATTGCTGCGCCCAGGCAGACGGCGCCAACCAAGCTGAGCTGCACGACCACCAGAGCGATCACATCGTGCCCGGCTTTCACAGCGCGACTGGTTGCGATGATGTGCGCCGAGAAGGCGATCGCGCAAAGCAACTCAAGCCCGTCGCCACGGAAGGTGAAGCTGCTGCCGCCGCCGGACAGGAGGAACAGTCCAAGCGCTGACACTCCAGCTGCAGCCCACGGCACCCAGCCAATCGACTGGCGGTTAAGCGCCCAGGCCATCAAGGGCGTGATCACCACGAACAGTCCCGTAATGAAGCCGGCGTTCGACGCGCTCGTCGCCTCAAGGCCATAAGTCTGAAAGAGGTAACCCGCGGTCAGGAAGACCCCCATCCACAACCCCTGCCTCAAGCCCTCCCCGGTCAGGCCTGGCAGGCGCTTGCGAAACACGACCGCCAGCAGGAGCGCAGCTGCGACAAACCGATACGCGAGGTAGGCCGTGACCGGCATCTGCGAAACCGCGTCTTGGACAACAACGAAGGTCAGGCCCCAAACCGATGTGATGCCGAGCAGTGCAAGCTCGGCTGAGCGGGAGGACTTCACTGGAACTCCTTCCTCGCAGGGCACATGAGGGCAAGCACGCACTGATCACACTTGGGCCGCTGCGCGTCACAGATTCGCCGCCCGTGGCGCAGAAGGTTGACGTGAAATTCAAGCGCGGACCCGTCAGGCATTAGCTCGCACATTTCATCGTGCTGCTCCTCCGCCCCAGCGCCCGGGCGCAGCAGCCCAAGGCGCGTGCCGACACGACCAACATGGGTGTCCACGGGCACATCCTGAATTCCGTATGAGAAGAGCAGAACGCAAGCCGTCGTTTTGCGGCCCACACCAGGCAGGGCGCAGAGGAAGTCTCGACTCTCCTGAAGCGATGCCTCCTCCATCCACGAGAGGTCGAACGGATCGGCCTCATGGCCCTCGCGGGGATGGTCGGTGAGTGCGGTGAGGATCTGCTGAATCCGTTTTGACTTGACCTTGGAAATCCCGCCCGGGCGAATTGCCTCCTC
>JAPLCH010000011.1 GCA_026392325.1 Solirubrobacterales bacterium
TCCGAAGCACAAATCACGAGTCCTGACCGAAGGACCTGACCGCGCCCCAGCAAGGGCCTATCTGAAGGGCATCGGTTTCGATGACGAGGCGCTCTCGAAGCCGATCATCGGAGTCGCATCAACCTGGATCGAGACAATGCCCTGCAACTTTCACCTTCGGGCCCTCTCGGCCAAGGTAAAGGAAGGCATCCGCGCGGCTGGTGGGACTCCCATGGAGCTCAACACCATCGCCATTTCAGACGGAATCACGATGGGAACGGAGGGGATGCGAACGAGTCTTGTGTCCCGAGAAGTGATCGCCGACTCAATTGAGCTTGTCGCGCGGGGGCACATGTTTGACGGAATTGTTGCCCTTTCAGGTTGCGACAAGACCATCCCAGGAACCGTTATGGCTCTTGCTCGTGTTGATGTTCCTGCAGTGATGCTCTACGGAGGATCCATCAATCCAGGAACCTTCAGAGGCGCTGACGTCACAATTCAGGATGTGTTTGAGGCCGTTGGTACTCACGCTGCGGGCAACATGTCTGACGAGGACCTCACCGAGCTCGAGAACGCAGCATCCCCGGGCGCGGGAGCGTGTGGAGGGCAGTTCACTGCTAACACCATGGCTATGGCCTTCGAAGTTATGGGCATCAGTCCGGTTGCTTCAGCGATGGTGCCAGCCCAGGACGCGACGAAGGCAGAGGTCGCCTTTGAGGCGGGGAGATTGGTCATGGATGTATTGGCCAGAGGCCAGAGGCCGAGCGACATCATCACGAAGAAGAGCATCGAGAACGCGATCGCGGCAATTGCCATGAGTGGCGGCTCCACGAACGGCGTGCTGCACCTCCTCGCACTCGCCCATGAGGCAGGAGTCGATCTCGACATTGACGACTTCGACCGGATCAGCGAAAAGACACCGATGCTCTGCGACCTCAAGCCAGGCGGTCAGTTTTTCAAAGGCCCATGGCTCAAGGTGGCACCGTTGGTGAACATGCTGCTCAGGCAGTGGAGACGGAAGGTCAGCGAGTGGTTAGACCCCTCTCCGATCCGATCAAGGCAAGCGGCGGCATTGCAATCCTCAAGGGCAACCTTGCCCCGGAAGGCTGCGTTGTCAAGCTCTCAGGGCACGAACGGCGGCACCACGTTGGGCCAGCCAAGGTATTTGAGGGAGAAGAGCAGGCAATGGCTGCAGCCCAAAAGGGCGGGGTCATCGTCGCGGGGGACGTGGTTGTCATCCGCAATGAAGGTCCCGCTGGGGGACCTGGAATGCGTGAGATGCTTGCCGTAACTGCCTCGCTTGTCGGAGCTGGGCTCGGCGACAGCGTGGCCCTTCTGACTGACGGTAGGTTCTCCGGGGCCACCCACGGCTTCATGGCCGGACATGTTGCGCCGGAAGCAGTTCATGGCGGCCCCATTGCTGCCGTGGCCGATGGGGACGAGATAACTATTGATGTTGACGCGAGGAAGCTTGAGGTCGCCTTGACAGATGAGGAGATTGCCACTCGCGTGGCTGCTTACGTTTCTCCCGTCAGAGAAAACTTGCCAATCGTCCTCAAGAAGTATGCCGGTCAGGTGCGCAGCGCCTCACTTGGCGCTATCACGCACTAAGCAGGCTGGGCATGCGTATCGCGATAGACATTGACTCAACGCTTCATCAGTACTGGGACATCTTCTCCGATGTGGCCCAGGACCGATTCGGCATCGCTCTTCCCTACGAGGGCCAGCGTGATTGGAACATCGGAGTGTTGAAGCCTGAACAGATGAAGGCGATCATCACAGAGACCCACAGCGATATGAACGTGCTGAGGGCAGTCCCGTATCCCGGAGCGGTCGAGACAGTGCGTGCTTGGGGTGAGGCTGGGCACTGGATTCACATCACGAGCCACCGATCCGACGATGCCCGGGAAGCGACGGAACAGTGGCTCAATCAGATCGGCTTGCCGTTCGATGATCTTCACTGCTCCTTCGACAAGATCCCCCGCTGTGTTGAACTAGACATTGACCTTCTTGTTGACGATTCCCCAGTGAACATCCTCAGAGCATTGGAGGAGGGCATCAAGCCGGCGACTCTTCTCCACCCGTGGAATGAGGACGTCTGCGCCACAGAGGATGTGGTGGTGGCAACGGACTGGGCGGAACTTTCCCTCGCGCTCGACCCTCTGCTTGCCGTAGCCCGTACCTAGGTCTTTCGAAGCCTGTGGCGCAAAGGGGTCTGCAAAGGACTGGCGCTTGCCGAATGTCCAAGTAGTCTTGCGCGGTGGCCAAGGGACTAAAGATTCTGCTCGGTGCTGTTATCGCTCTCGCCCTTCTCTCCGGAGCTGCGTGGGGATATGACCGCTCGCAAGCTGAGACGGTGGCACAAGGTGTGAGCGTCAGCGGAGTTGACCTGGGAGGGCTGGATCGGGAAGCTGCAACCAAGAAGCTCAGGGAATCGCTGGCCCCGCGCCTCTCCCACAACGTTGAGGTTGAGGCTGGCGGACGGAAGTTCTACATCAGCCCGTCGCGAGCAGGAGTCAGTTACGACTTCGATGCCGCGGTTGATCAGGCGGTCAGCATCGGAAGAACAGGGTGGGTTGGTATACGGGTATGGCGGTCGCTGAGCGGGGAACAGGCCAACGCTTCCGTACCCGCAACTGTGACCGTGTCCGAGCCAAAGATCAGGGCATTCGCTAAACGGGTCGCCGCGAGGGCTGATCACCCGGTTGTCCAGGCACACCTTGAGTACGGACCCGACTCTGTGAAACCAGTGCAGGGAACGCCAGGTGTTCTTGTAAAAACTTCGGCTCTCTCATCAGCAGTCACGGCTGCTTTCCAGGAGCCAGGGGACGGAGCCGTGGTGAAGGTGTCAGCTCCTGTGCGGGAAGTAAAGCCAGCTGGCGGAACCAAGGGGCTTGCTGACCGATATTCCACCGTTGTGACAGTCAGCCGGTCTGGGTATCGGCTCTACCTGTTCAAACATCTGAAACTCGTACGCACATTCCCCGTTGCCGTAGGCATGGCCGGGTTGGAAACCCCTGCTGGGCTCTACTCGGTACAGGACAAACAGACCAACCCTGTCTGGCATGTGCCCAACAGCCCGTGGGCGGGCGCGCTGGCCGGGAAGTCGATTCCGCCGGGTCCTGACAATCCGATTAAGGCCCGTTGGATGGGTGTGACTGCGAGTGTTGGAATCCACGGTACGTCCGCTGCTGACTCATTGGGATCTGCGGCATCTCACGGTTGCATCCGCATGGCTCCAGTGGATGTCATCTGGTTGTACGACCAAGTTCCGCTTGGAACTCCGGTCTACATCAGCTGAGCTGGCTTATGCCTCTGGTTCTCAGGACCAGGGGGAAGGGCTGAGTGCATCGGTCCCGAGGTGGCCGGGCAGGCTCGATCCAATGTCCTCTGGCGGGATCTCACGCCATCCTGACTTCAGGAGAAGGGAGTGGTGTTCCCCATGTCGAAGAGTCAATGTGCCTATGTGTACTCCCTTCGTTTCCTTCACAAGCACGGCCTGCCAGAGGGTGGTTGAGTCGTCTGGGGCTTGGATCCGAAACCAGGGCGTTACCGGTTCATCCATCCCCGCAGCTGTGAGCTGCTTGAGCGTGGCGACCTGACCTGAGCTTGTGTCAATGAAGAAAACTCCCATCGAGCCGGACCCTATCGCTGTTTCGGCTGAGATGACGATCTCCGCTGACTGGGCTAAGAGCCTGGCGCGTTTCTCGGCGGGCCTTGATGCGCGGAGGGTGGCTCAGCGGACGCTAACGGCCTACACCACGGACATCCGGGCGCTGGCGGCGTGGGCTACCTCTGCCGGGGTGGAGCCCGATCAAATTGGCGCCCGCGAACTACGGCGCCACGTGGCCGTGATCGCGGCCGACGG
>JAPLCH010000117.1:0-832 GCA_026392325.1 Solirubrobacterales bacterium
CACGGAACCCGGCTGTTTCGTCTGCGATGAGGAGAATATTTGTCATGGTTGTACCTTCCCTGTTGTTTCTCAATCTCTGATCAACAGACACACAACCGCAGCGAAAAAGTTTCGGTTTATTCACTTAGTCAGGGTCTTTTTGAGGAAAGCTTTAGGTAACAATTCAGGGGCAGGACCGACAAACACAGGTTTGCGCCCACATTCACACCACATACCCAGAGGAGCAACAAATGCTTGAAGCAGGAACGAAGGCCCCGGATTTCAACCTCCCAGATCAGAACGACGAGAAGCTGAAACTCTCATCCCTGAAGGGCGCTCCAGTCGTCCTTTACTTCTACCCAAAGGCTGACACGCCGGGCTGCACCACTCAGGCCTGTGGAATCCGTGACCACAAGGCCGAGTACGCGAAGGCTGGCGCGACTGTTCTTGGGGTATCGCCGGACAAGCCGGGCAAGATCGCAAAGTTCGATGAGAAGCACAGCCTGGGCTTTACGCTCCTTGGCGATGAGGACCACTCCGTTTGTGAGAAGTACGGGGTCTGGGTAGAGAAGTCGATGTATGGCAAGCAGTACATGGGTGTTCAACGCGCAACCTTCATCATTGACGCCAAGGGGAAGATCGCCCATGTGATTCCCAAGGTCTCGCCCAAGACGCATGACGACGAGGTTCTGGCGGCTCTGGCTGAGCTCAGCTGAACGACTCGCTCCAGCCAGGAAATTGCCAGGGCGCGCCCTGCGGGGTGATCTGAACCCCGTGGGCGCGCGTCCGCTGTCATCCTTTCCTCATGCCCACCCCTAACCCGCCCCAGCCCAAGCAGTCCAGGCCACTCCAG
>JAPLCH010000117.1:854-4459 GCA_026392325.1 Solirubrobacterales bacterium
AGCAGTCCAGGCCACTCCAGACTTGGCACTTTGCGCGTCGGACCCCAAACTTCCTGATTGACCTGCACCGTGAGCAGGGTGATGTCTTCGGCCTTCACTTCCAGAAGCACCCGTGGACGGTCTTCGCCCACCCCGATGCGATCAAGGAGATCTTTACTGCACCGGCCAGTGCATTACGCGCAGGTGAAGGAAACGAAATTCTCGGCCCTCCGCTCGGCAAGCACTCGCTGCTCCTGCTGGATGGGGATGAGCACATGCGCCAACGCAGAATGCTCCTTCCGTCCTTCCACGGGGAGAAGCTCGCCGCCCAGAAGACTGCAATGGAGCGCGTGGCAGAGGATGTTGTCGGTCGCCTTCCAAGGTCGCAGCCATTCGCACTTCGTCCACAGATGCAAGAGATAGCTCTCGAGGTGATCCTTGAGGTCGTGCTTGGAGTCGAGCCATCCGACCCTCGCCACGATGCCCTCAGCAAGGCAGTTGGGAATCTCCTCGATCGAATCGGTGTTCCGGGCCGCCTCGTTATCACCGGCATGCTCGGTCCCGAACATCCGGTTGTCAAGCGCATGTTCAAGCCGATCTTGAAGCCGCTGGATTCAGGGATCTACGACCTGATCACAGAGCGTCGTGGGGCAAAGGATCTTGAAGATCGCAGCGACATTCTCTCCATGCTGCTTCTGGCAAAGGATGAGGACGGCAGTGGGATGACCGATGCTGAACTCAGGGACGAGCTTGTGACCCTGATAGTTGCCGGGCACGAGACAACTTCCACAGCGCTCTCCTGGGCCTTTGAACGCCTCACGCGTGATCCAGTGGGGCTCAAGCGCCTTGAGGACGAATCACACACGGAAGAAACCGTCTGGTCCGATGCTGTCGCAAAGGAAGCACTGCGCCTGCGTCCAGTCCTTGACTTTGTTGTCCGTCGCGTGGGTGAGCCGATCGAGATCGCCGGCTACAAATTTGAGCCGGGCGAATTCATCGCCCCCGCAATCAAGCTCGTGCACCTGCGTGAGGAGATCTACCCGGACGCCGAAGCATTCAAGCCAGAGCGCTGGCTGGACACCAAGCCAGGCACCTACACATGGATTCCATTTGGCGGTGGCGTAAGGCGCTGCATCGGATTCTCATTCGCCATGGCCGAGATGGACGTCGTACTTCGGGCTGTGGCCCGCACGGTGCACCTCGAGCCGGTCGGCGAGCCTGAGAAGGCCGTGTCGCGCTTCATCACCTCATCACCCGCTAGAGGTGGCGAAGTGCTGATTCCCGCCTGAGTCGCTCCAGTCCGCATCCAGCCCGCTACGCCAATAAAGCCGGTCGGACTGGGTCTAGCTGGGTGAATCCGACTTTGTGGCGGCCGCCTTGGCCTTCGCTTCGATTTCGTCTCGAGGCATCCGCTCACGCCCGATGTTTCCGATCAGCAGCGCGATGATCGTGACCAAGTAGATCTGCCCGAACATCGCCTCAGCCATTGCGAATGAATGGCCGATTCTCGTACATGGGGTGAAGTCCCCATAGCCGGTTGTGGTGATTGTGATGAAGGAGAAGTAGACACGGTCAGATGCGCGGGTGGTCGCGTGCTGGCAGAAGAATTGAATGTCGCTGAGGTCAATGATCCCGCCGTAGATCTGGCCAAACATCAGTCCGATAAGCAGGTAGACGAGGAGGCCTCCGATGACGGCTTGGCCGGTAATCACGCGTTGGCGCCCGATCCACATCACGACCTTCGTGGCGGCGAGGATGAGTGGGAAGACGACAATCAGCTCGCCCACGCCGCGGATGTTGTGGGCCCCGGAGACTGAGTTTCCATAAGCGGCCAGGGCTACGCCGATAGCGATCACAACCATCGCGACATGCCGACGCGCGCGCACAACCTCAGAGGCGTGCAGTGAGAGCAGGATGGATGTAGCCAACAGGAAGATCGATGCGTATCTGGACCAGCGGGCATCCGGCGCCGCGACAAGGAATGCGACAGTGAAGATCGTTACGAAAAGCGGCAGTTCGAAGTTGTGCTCGACCGGCTTGAAGCGTTGAAGAAGCTTGCTCATGATCAGAGACTAAGCCTCTGGGCGGGTCGCGCGACCCTCAATGAAAGGGGAGAGGAACTTCGTTGCCTTGGGCATTCGTCCGTGTTCCAAGTGGGAGATCTGAAGCTCTGACGCGGCAATCGTGTCGTGGGTCGCCCGGTCGCACCTGCAACCGCATGCAAGTGCAGCCCACGGGCCTGCGATCAACCTCTGTCGCCTGGCAACAGCGCCCTTGCCGAGCACGTGTTCCATGAAGAGCAGCTGGCCGCCGGGCTTGAGGACTCTGTGAGCTTCCCGCAGCGTCCCCTCAGGGTCAGGAACGGTGCAGAGAACCAGGGTTGAAACGACAGTGTCAAATGACGCATCGGGAAAGGGGAGGTTTCCAGCATCCGCTGCGCTGACCTCAATGAATGCTGTCTGCGGACCAGAAGCGACCTTGTGGCGCAGGCGTTTGAGCATGTGTGGGTCAGGCTCCGTCAGGACCAAGGCCTCAACCGTGCTGGAGTAATGGGGCAGGTTCAGCCCAGTGCCCGCCCCCAGTTCCAGAACCCTTCCATTTGCCTGAGCGAGCAGTGCCGCTCGACGGTCCGAAAGGCCGCCTTCCTCGCTTACCGCGAGAACCCTGTCATATGCCATCGCGAACACTCGCGACCACAGCGTTGGTGAGTGGGTTTCAGTCATCCGCCCGGGAAGCGTACCCTGAGTGTCCGTGCAATCACAGGTCTTGGCAACATCTTTCTGGAATTCGCTTGGTCACTTCTTCGGTGATCTTGCTGCCGTCAAGCCGATTCCGCTCCTGATCGCCCTTGGGCTGTTCGCGTTGAACCTGACGATTCGATCCCGCGCGTACTTCAACACTCTGCGCGCCGCGTACCCAGGTGAGGAGATTCAGTGGCGCAGGATCTGGGGTGCCTATGTTGCCGCGTTTGGTTTCAACAACATCGTTCCCGCACGTGGCGGCGACATCATCAAACTCTTCCTCGTCCACAGTTCAGTGCGCGGTGCCAGCTATCCCGCAGTTGCGTCCAGCTTTCTTGTCGAGGCAATCTTCGACTTCATGATTGCCATTCCAGTTCTGATCTACGCATCGGCAATCGGCGTATTTCCAAGTCTCCCTGACATGAAGACCTTGAATGCCGTTGATGTCCAATGGCTCGTTACCAACCCCAGCAGGACACTTTTCCTGATCACAGCTCTCGCCGTGCTCGTGCTGCTGATCTTCGCCGTGCTCTCTGTCCGGGTCAAGGCCTTCTGGCAGCGGGTCCGACAGGGCTTGACGATCATCTTTGACCGACCGCGCTACTTCCGTGAGGTCTGGCTGGTTCAGCTCGCAGCTTGGTTTGCCAAGGCGGGGGCATTCTGGTTCATGCTGACCGCCTTCAGCATTGGGGCCAATCTTCACAATGTGCTGCTGATACTCGCGTGCACGGCAGTGGCAACCGCGGTCCCAATTGCACCGGGTGGCGCTGGTGTTCAGCAGGCTCTGATCGTGAAGGTCTTTGCGACGGCCGCCCCAGCGACGGTGGTGGCCGCCTACTCGGTGGGGCAGCAGCTCGCGATTGCGGTCTTCTGCTTCCTGCTCGG
>JAPLCH010000024.1 GCA_026392325.1 Solirubrobacterales bacterium
CGCTCAACAAGACCATTCAGAAGCGACCCTCCGCCAGCCATCATGATTCCCCGATCCATGATGTCGGAGGCAAGCTCCGGTGGTGTCTGATCAAGCGTTTCCCGAACAGCCCCGAGGATCTGCTGAATGGGGTCCTCAAGCGCGGTGCGGATCTCTTCACTTGTCAAGACAACAGTCTTCGGGAGACCGGAGACAAGGTCGCGTCCACGAATTTCAGCCTGCAACTCCTCTTCCATCGGGAAAGCGGATCCGATCTGAACCTTGACCTCTTCTGCTGTCTGAGTTCCGATCAGAACCTTGTAGTCCCTCTTGACGTAGTTGACGATTGACTCGTCGAACTCATCGCCGGCGACTCGAATCGACTTGGCGACAACAATGCCGCCGAGGGAGATAACCGCCATCTCCGATGTACCACCGCCGATGTCAACAACCATGGATCCTGTTGGTTCCCCAACTGGTAGGCCAGATCCGATCGCAGCGGCCATTGGTTCCTCGATCAGGTATGCCTGGCGGGCGCCGGCTGAAATGCAGGCTTCTTCAACTGCACGCTGCTCAACATTTGTGACTCCAGAAGGCACGCAGACGACAACTCGGGGGTGGGCGAATCGGCCCTGATGGACCTTCTGAATGAAGTGTCGGAGCATCTCTTCAGTGACCTCAAAGTCAGCGATTACCCCGTCCTTGAGGGGCCTGATCGCGGAGATGGTTCCGGGGGTACGGCCAAGCATGCGCTTTGCCTCGGCACCCACGGCATGGACTTCTCCACTGCGTTGGTCTACTGCAACAACGCTCGGTTCAGAAAGCACGATTCCGCGACCCCGCACATACACGAGCGTGTTGGCCGTGCCGAGATCAACGGCGATATCGCGCCCGTTCAAGCCAAAGAGATCTGAGAAAAAGCCCATGTTTTAAGGAAGAAGTAGCTGTTTGTTGACTCGGCTTATTACCTTGGCGGTGGCCGAAACTCCAGCTGGGCGAGTGTAGCGGAGGCTTGTTGATGCTCAGGCGGGCTGCACGGAGTCCGGCAGAAGCTGCCGCACGACATCCATGGGCAATCCAACGACAGTGTTGAAGTCTCCCTCAACTTCAGTCACAAGTGACGCCCCGGATTCCTGGATGGCGTAACCCCCAGCCCTCCCCATCCATTCACCGGTCGAGATGTAAGAGTCAATGTCTGAGTCGGAAAGCTCCCGGAAGTGGACCCGGCTGCTTGACACACCGGTCCTGGTCACTTCACCTGCCACGACGCACACCGCGGTATGTACCTCGTGAGCACCGTCACTAAGCATCGCCAGAAACATTCGCGCTTGCTCTTCGTTCTCTGGTTGCCCAAGGGGCATTCCGTTCAGATCAACCACAGGGCAATGTGGGCGGGCTCCAGTCCTTCCGCGACCTCCGGAACATCGGCCGGGTCAACATCAAACTCAAACCCAGCCTCCGTCAGCAGCTTGCGCCGCTGAGGGGAGGCTGAGGCGAGCAGGAGCTTCAAACTGACTAAGCGAGGTTGGGGAAGAAGATCCCGATCTCACGTGCTGCTGACTCTGGAGCATCGGAACCGTGGACCATGTTCTCGCCGACCTCAAGCGCAAAGTCACCACGGATGGTGCCGGGTGTCGCCTCAAGCGGGTTGGTTGAACCGATGATCTGACGTGCTGCGGCAATTGCCTCATGTCCCTCAAGAACGAGTGAAACAAGTGGGGCTGAGGTGATGAACTCGACGAGCTCGCCGAAGAATGGGCGCTCTGAGTGCTCCTCGTAGTGCTTGCCTGCAGTTGCGGCATCAAGGGTGCGCTGCTCGAGAGCAACAATTGTCAGTCCCTTGCGCTCAAAGCGAGCGAGGATCTCTCCGGTGAGGCCACGTGCGTAAGCATCGGGCTTTACAAGAATCAGGGTGCGTTGCATTAAAGGTGCTGCCTTTCTTTGTCTGTCTAATGAGCCCTGCTCTTTCCGAGGGGCTCAAATTACGGGCGGTGTCAGTCCTTGTGTTCGGACTCGCCGACGGGAGTGTCGGTTCTTGGAGTTTGCTCAACTGGCGTCTCAGATGCCTTCACGGCTTGCCGGTCCCTTGTCGCTGAACGCTCGGAAGCGCTTGACTTGACGGCGGGTTGTTCTCCCGTGGACTGAGATTTGGCACGGTTTCCGCTCTTCCTGGCAGAAGCATTTGATGGCTGCCGCGCCGCCGCTGGGGCCTTGGCCGTCGCTTCAGGACGAGCCCGACGAGCTGACTTCGCTCCGCCGGCCTGCCTTGGATCAGCTTCGCAATAGGGACAAATGCGCCACTCTGGCTCAACCGGACGCGAGCAGCTTGCGCACGCCTCTCTGAGCTTCCGCAAGCATGAGGGGCAACGGACAAAGTCCTTGTCGGTTGGAGCGTCGCAGTGCGGGCAGACTCCCCCTCCTCCGGCAGAACCGTGGATAACTGCCTCTGATGCTGCGATCTCCAGGTTGCGCTCCCGGACATCCTCGAGGAACTCTGGTGGCCTG
>JAPLCH010000110.1:0-2962 GCA_026392325.1 Solirubrobacterales bacterium
CAAGGTTCGTGTTGACGAGCGTCTCGCAGGCTACGCGTGAGCCTGGATCAACCGCGAGGCAGGCGTCAAGAACGCCGTCTGAGATCTGATCCGAAACCTTGTCCGGGTGACCTTCTGTGACTGACTCCGATGTGAAGAGGTAACTGCTGTCGCTGGTGCTCATTCGGTCTTGCTCGCTCGCTTTGTTGGGGGTTCTAGAAAAGCCCTGAGAGACGGAAGGTTAGCGGCAATCGGCCTGTCCCCGACGCTTGGAAGGGGATTTTGCGATTGACCTCAGCTCTCGCTGCGACGCGAGCGATGTTCCACAAGATCAATGATGATCGGCACGCCTTCAAGCCTGAACCGTTCGCGCAGTCGGTTCTCAATGTAATACGCGTATCCCTTGGTGATTCGGGACCGGCTGTTGACCTGGAGCGCGAAGCGCGGAGGACCCGTTTCGGTCTGCGCTCCGTAGAGAATCTTCAGTCGCTTCCCCTGTACTGCTGGCGGCTGTCGTAACTCAGTCACCTCAGCAAGGAACCGGTTCAGCTGGGGTGTGGGAATCCGCTCACGTGACCGGTCTGCAATCGCAACAGCCTCGGCCAGGAGGCGTGACACCTGGCGCCCAGTCAGAGCGCTTGCCGTCAAAACCCGTGGGCGGAGTCGCAACTTGGACGCTGACATTGACTGAGCATCCTTGAGGAGCTCGTCGGAGTCCTTGTCGCTGTCCTTGACCAGATCCCATTTGTTCAGCACGAGGGCGGTGGCGCAGCCGGACTGCATCGCAAGCTCAGCAATCCGAAGATCCTGTGCTGTGACTCCCTCCATGGCGTCACAGATGACGAGAGCGACGTCAGCACGCTCAGCAGAGCGCTTGGCCCTTGAAGCTGAGGCCTTCTCCAACTCTCCTTCAATCTTGGCAGCACGCCTCAAGCCCGCAGTGTCAACAAGAAGAACCTTGCGTTCGCGTCCACCAGCCAGATCGGCTGGGACCACAAGTGGCGTGTCAATTGAGTCACGCGTCGTACCGGCTACATCCGAAACGATGACCCGGTTCTCACCCGTCAGCTGATTCACCATCGAACTCTTGCCCACATTTGGACGACCGATCAGAGCGAGACGGACCGGAGCTTCCTCCTCTGGGCCGATCACCAGCTCCTCGCCAAGAAGCTCGGCGATCCTGTCGAGAAGATCTCCAACGCCAAGCCCTTGGGCTGCACTGACGGCGGATGGCTCTCCAAGTCCCAGCTTGTGGAACTCAGCCGAGTAGGGAACCTCATTGATGGTGTCGCACTTGTTGGTGGCGAGAATTACTGGCATTCCCGAGCGTCGGAGGATGTCTGCCACATCCTCGTCACCTGGGCGAAGGCCAGCTTTTGCGTCGACCACAAGCATTGCGGCATCGCAGTCTGAAAGTGCTGTCTTGGCTTGGTCTCGAACCTGAGCGCCCATGGAGCCCTCGTCTGCCTCGTCGATTCCGCCGGTGTCAACGAGGACGAAACGCCTGCCGTTCCACTCCGCTTCGATCTCCTTACGGTCGCGCGTCACCCCTGCCATCTCATGGACGACCGCCTCCTTCGTTCCGCTGAGGCGGTTTACGAGAGAACTCTTACCAACGTTGGGGTAGCCGACAACGGCAATCTTGCGCACAGGTGTTCAGTATGCCCGCGTCTGGCCTCAGGCGCGTGCGGCGTCGGCCAGCGACCGAATCCGAGACACGACGTCGGCGGGCGTAAGACCTGTGGTGTCAACCACAGTTGCACCCTCCGACGGCTCCAAAGTTGAGCGCCCGTGGCCCTGGTCCGCCTCATCGCGATCCCGCTGTGCCGCAAGCACCTCGGCAATCGCCTGACCGGTCTGGGCGGCGCGGCGCCGTGCCCTTTCCGTCTCGTCGGCAGTCAACCAAACCCGAACCTCAGCGTCGGGGGCCACCACCTGACAGATGTCGCGTCCTTCGGCAACCCAATCGCCGGAACCGAGGATCGCTTGTTGCATCGCCGTCACCTCAGGTGTTCGGATTCGGTCGCCCGGATCCACCCCGTTCATCAGTAGAGGAGGACCGCCCTCAATGGTTACAGCCATAGCTGCTTCGGCGGGCGGCAAATCAAGCTCAAGAGAGGCGAGCGCAACTATCCGATACATCCCGCCAGTATCCAGATGGCCGAAACCGAGGGCAGCTGCGACCTGCTTTGCGACGGTGCTTTTTCCTGACCCCGCGGGTCCATCAATTGCTACAACCATGGTCGGGAGGCTATGCCAGTCTGCTGATGTCGTCGACAAAGCCTGGATAGGACACATCAGCGGCTTCGAAGTTCGTGACGGTCACACCCTGCTCGCTCGCAAGTCCGGCTACTGCACCCAACATGGCAAGCCGATGGTCTCCGAGGCTGTCAATGGTTCCACCCCGCAAGTCACCGGAGCCCGTTACGACAAAGCCATCGTCGGTGGCCTCGATCGTTCCGCCAATCGCGCTGATCAGCTCAACGACACCGGCAATCCGGTCGGTCTCCTTGACCTTGAGCTCCCCAGCCCCACTTACACGGGTCGTGCCGCTGGCGAAGCAACCGGCAAGGGCGAGGAGAGTGATCTCGTCAACTGCGGCAGGGATCTCCTCCGCTCCAACTGTAATTCCCACAAGCGAGGAGCTCCGCGCGCTGACGTCTCCCACCGGCTCTTTGGAGATTTGCTCAAGGGTCTCAGGTGGAGCCTCATATCCCGAGATGTCCGCCCCCATTTTCGCAAGCAGACGAAAGAACCCGGTCCGCTCAGGGTTGAGATTCACCCCAGACACCGTTATCTGGGAACCCTCAACTAGGACAGCCGCCAGAAGCAGAAACGCAGCCGAGGAAGGGTCTCCGGGAATCGAGCGGTCGACTGAGGCCAACTCGTCCGCAGGTTCGATCTCAACGCGCGTTGAACCGTCCGCCAGCCGTTGCCGAGTGAGGTGGGCGCCCTGTTCGCTGAGCATCCGCTCAGTGTGGTC
>JAPLCH010000110.1:2983-4257 GCA_026392325.1 Solirubrobacterales bacterium
CCTGTTCGATGAGCATCCGCTCAGTGTGGTCACGCGATGTCGGAGACTCGGTCACAGAGGTCCGCCCATCCGCGATCAGCCCAGCAAGGAGAATGGCGCTCTTGACCTGAGCGCTTGCAACCTCACTTACCCAGTTGATCCCCTTCAGGTTTGCTCCCTTCAACAGAAAGGGAGGTCGCCCCTCAGAGAGTTCGAAACCAGCGCCCATCTGCCCCAAAGGAACCGCAATCCTGCCCATCGGCCTCGATCGGATTGACCGGTCCCCATCAAGCTGCCATGAGCGGCCAGCCTGACCTGAAAGCCATCCCGATACAAGCCTCATCAGGGTTCCGCTGTTCCCAACGTCTAGAACCTCGGATGTCTGGACGGGGCCCCGAAGACCCAGTCCAGTGATTTCCACGGTAGATCCCTCCCGCCGGACGCCTGCACCCAGCTGCTCAAGAACACGAAGGGTGCTGAGGGTGTCTTCCCCAAGCAGATAGCCCTCAACAGTCGAGGTGCCGACAGCCATCGCAGCGAGCAACGCTGCTCGATGGGAAATCGACTTGTCGGGAGCAGTGGGGAGAGTCCCAGTCAGCGGACCCGACGGAGCAAATCTTCGCGACGCCATCAGGCTTGTGAGACCGAGTGGCCAAGCTCGCTGATTAGCTTGGCTGCCCGCTCCGCAGAGTCAGCGCCCTCAATCCCGAGAACGATGGTCCCAGTCGCCCTATCGGCTGCCGGATGAAGCTGAAGGTCCGTCAAGAAGTCAATCCCAACCCCTCCGAGCGTGAGCGCGATCGAGGCAAGTACCCCAGGTTCGTTGGGAACTTGAACGCGAAGCTCGTGGACCGAACCACCCGTCGCACCCTCAGCGGCCAACTGCCCCCTTTGAGCCGCAGCCAGATCATTCCATTCCGTTACTCCCGCGGAATCACGCGCGAGCAGAAGCTCTCTGACGCGCTTGATTCCAAGCTCCACAGCATCGAGGCGCTCAATCAGTGCGTCTGCGTTAGACAGGTAAATATCGGTCCATATTGAACTTGGAGCACCGGCCACGCGGGTCGCATCTCTGAAGCTCGGACCTGTCGCCGGAAGAGGTTCACCCTCATCCGCAAGCGTCGCAGCAGCCTCGGCAACAAGAAGGTTGGCCAGAACGTGAGGAAGATGGGAAACGGTGGCAAGGATCCGATCGTGCACATCTGGGGCTACAGCCCTCGGACGTGCCCCGAGTTCGGTGACAATCCGGAACGCCCTTTCAAGCTGGACTCCAGCTGTGTCCTCAACGGGGGTAA
>JAPLCH010000152.1 GCA_026392325.1 Solirubrobacterales bacterium
CCTCAATGATCTCCACTGTCATCGTTGATCCCGTCCATCACCGCGATGCAGCCGGAGACAAGTGTGGTTTCCTCGCCCTCGACGCGGCGCTCGATCTCGTAGCGGGCACGGAGCCGACCAACCGGAAACTGCCGCGTCTCGGAGGGCGTGAGGTTCAGCGTGATCTCGCCTGCGGTCGGGTCCGGCATGGCGAGGGAGCCATCTTCCGTGGACTTGCGAAGCCTGGCTGACCCGGCCTCGGCCACGAACACGAGAACGGAGCCCGTCAGATCGACAAGGTCGCCTGCTCCATCCCTGAAGCGGAAGGTGCGGCGGAAGCTGTTGCCTCGGCGGAGGCCGGTGAGGTCATAGCTGGCGGCCACGGGGCTACCTCACTGTTGCTTCAACCAAAAAGGGAGACATGGCTCTTGGACTTCCGGGGGACTCCCCGCACCTCCAGCCGGAAATCCTTGCCAACCGGCCGATCCTTTCTTTAGGAAGAGGACAACGAAAGGATTCCACGCTATCCTTTCTTTACCGAGAAACGAAGGAAAGGATCCTTTTCTTGAGCGACACGCAGGGAAAGACAGCCTCCCGCCTGGGTCAAAAGGTAACGATTTCAACGGCCGGCGAGCGGTCGGAGGCCTTTGTACCGCCTCGCCTTCCCCCTGTTCCTGCAGTCCGAATGGACCGGCTTTACACTCGCCTGGAGGCTGCAAATCGAGCCATCGGACGCTTGGACGGCGTTGCCTCCATCCTGCCGGACACCCCGCTCTTTCTCTACATGTACGTCCGCAAGGAGGCCCTGCTCTCGTCCCAAATCGAAGGAACCCAATCTTCTCTCTCAGACCTTCTGCTGTTCGAAAGCGAAGATGCGCCCGGCGTCCCACTCGATGACGTCCAGGAGGTTTCGAACTACATCGGCGCCATGAACCACGGTCTCAACCGGATCCGTGAAGGCTTCCCGCTGTCACTTCGTCTCATCCGCGAAATTCACGAAGCCCTCCTGTCGAAGGGCCGAGGAAGCACCAAGCAGCCAGGTGAGTTCCGCAAATCACAGAACTGGATTGGTGGGACGAGGCCAGGAAACGCCCTCTTCGTTCCTCCCCCACCCGAACGTGTCATGGACCTGATGGCGGACCTTGAGACGTTCATCCATACCGATGCGCCCGAGATCCCATTTCTTATCAAGGCAGGACTGGTTCATGTGCAGTTCGAGACTATTCATCCCTTCCTCGATGGCAACGGACGCCTGGGGCGCCTGCTCATCACATTCCTGCTCTGCACGCACGGAATCCTGAAGGAGCCGATCCTCTACCTCAGCCTCTACTTCAAGAGCCATCGGCAGCACTACTATGACTTGCTCCAGAGGGTACGCGACCACGGCGACTGGGAAACGTGGCTTGAGTTCTTCCTCGACGGCATCACCGAAACCTCGCTGCAGGCAGCGGATGCCGCTCGAGAAATTCTCCAGCTGTTCGAATCCGACCGCAAGCGCATCGAAGAACTTGGCCGTCCCGCCGCGTCGGCTCTCCGTGTTCATCAGCTTCTCCAACAGAAGCCCCTCACCGGTATCAACGATGCCGCTGAGAAGCTGAAGCTATCGTCTCCCACTGTGGCAAAGTCGATCGAACACCTTGAGCAACTGGGCATCGTCCGGGAAACAACCGGACGTCAGCGTGGCCGCAAGTTTGTCTACGGTGAATACCTGAACATCCTTAATCGCGGCACCGAGCCCCTCAATCGATAGGCGGTAGCCTGCAGAACCGCTGGTTCAGGTGCTGCAAGTGGTCGAGAATACGTAACGCTCAAAAACTCCCATTGAGGCGAACACGACCCGTGGTTTCGTCGGCACTACTGCCGACAATGCCCAGCGACACGCCGATCAGCGTGTTGTCGGTGGCGATCTTGGTGACGCGCTTGTTGGTGTTGTCCCAG
>JAPLCH010000160.1 GCA_026392325.1 Solirubrobacterales bacterium
GCATCAATACAACCGTTGACTTGCCAGCACCATTGGCGCCCAAGAGCCCAAAGATCTGCCCTTCGGGAACGGTGAAGTCAATGCCTCGCACGGCCTTGACCGCGTTGTCTCCAGTTCCGAAGGTCTTGACTAGACCCTCCACTTCGATCATTGGCTTGCTCATTGTTCTGAACTTATCAGCGACGTGAAGCTGTCACGCATTCAGCTGGTCCAACAGTGCTTGAGGGCTCGTGACTGGCAGGGAACAGGTGAAATTCCGGCAGACATAGGCGGTTGCAGGGCCGTGATCTGGCTCTCGCCCAAGAAGCAGGGGAAGCAGACTGTTCCTCGGCTTTGCTGCTGCGGCGATGACGGCGTCACGCCGGAGGCCTGAACGGAATGCAGCGACCATCTCTTCACGCCCCTCGCCGGCGATCGCAACCTCTTTGACGCCCCGACTGCGGATCCCGATTGCCAGCAGGACACGGCCAACTGCATTGGGAGCCCGGTCGGCCACGGTCGTCAGGTTGCGGATCACGGAATCGGCCCGGTCCAGATGTGTCGCATCGCCGGTCAGGGCGTGCAGGCGAATCAGAGACACGGCCATCGCGGAAGCTCCAGAGGGAACCGGTTGGTCTTCAATCTCCTTGCGGCGTGCGGCAAGGGTTTCAACTCCATCGCTCGCAGTCATGAAGTAGCCACCGTTCTCCGTGTCCCCAAACCAACCCCAGATTGTCGAGGCAAGGTCACATGCCTCCTGAAACCAGAGTTCGTTGAAAGTGGCCTCATAAAGGTCAAGGAGCGCCGCCAGAAGAAGAGCGTGGTCGTCAAGTACCCCGGGAACGCCGCCAGATCCCCTCAGACAGCGCATAACCCGTCCGTCAGGGCCTGCGAGCGCTGTCAGGAGGTATTCGGCACAGTCGGCCGCTGCGGTCAGGTAACGCGTTTCTCCGAGCACAGCTCCAGCATCAGCAAGTGCACTGATCGCAAGAGCGTTCCAGGCGGCAATCACCTTTGTGTCCGTCTTTGGACGGGGGCGGGATGACCGAGTCTCAAACATCGCTGACTTGAAGCGATCAAGTTGCGGATGGTCCCCAGCCCGGATTGGAACCGTCAGGCCATCCTCGTAATTGCCCTGTGGAGTGATTCCAAGGGAGGCGCATGCGGCGGCCGCATCATCTGGCTGAGGCAAAGCCTCCGCAACCAGGGCAGGGGTCCATGCGTAGAAGCGGCCCTCACCTTCCTGATCATCGGCGTCCAGTGCGGCATAGAGCCCACCGTCCGGTCCGGCCAGCTCACGAAGCATCCAGTCAAGCGTGCTCTTGCAGACATCAAGCAGCCTCTGGTCGCCGCTCACCTGCCATCCATGCAGATATGCGCGTGCGAGCATCGCATTGTCGTAAAGCATCTTCTCGAAGTGCGGGATGGTCCAAGTGGCGTCAACCGCATAGCGGGCGAACCCACCACCAATCTGGTCATGGATGCCCCCATCTGCCATTGCATGCAGCGTTGGGATGGTCATCGTGGTGTCTCCCTCAGCCAAGAGAAACTCAAGAACCTCCGTCGGCGGGAACTTCGGCGCTCCTCCGAAACCTCCATTTTCACTGTCAAAGTTGCCGCCCAATGTGCGGACTGCCTTGTCGGTCAGCTCTGCGCCGGGCAGCTTGTCGACAGGGTCAATCCCCACAGCGCCAGCGAGTCTCGCGGCAAGCCGCTCACCGCTGACCTGCAGCTGGTCCCGTTCCTCAACCCACGCGGTGGCAATCCCATCAAGCACATTGGTCCATGAAGGCATCGCTCCGCGCGGCTGAGGCGGGAAGTATGTGCCGGCCCAGAACGGACTCCCGTCAGCCGAAGCGAAGGCGTTCAGTGGCCAGCCACCTTGACCAGTGATGGCCTGGCAGGCATCCATGAAGATCGCATCCACATCCGGGTGTTCCTCACGGTCCACCTTCACACAGACAAAGTTGGCATTCATCTTCTCGGCAATGGCAGGGTCGGAGAACGATTCATGCTCCATCACATGGCACCAATGGCAGGCTGAATAGCCAATTGACACCAGTACGGGCACATCACGCTCGGCTGCCTCAGCGAGTGCCTCTGGGCCCCACGCCTGCCAGTGGACCGGGTTGTCAGCGTGTTGAAGGAGATAAGGGGATGTTTCCTCCCCGAGTCGGTTTGCCATTCGCCTATTCAACCGTTTCAAGAGCGGAAGCGACCAGCCGCTGAATGCTCAGCTCAGATGGCTCGCCATGAGCGCGGTCAACAACCTCTCCAAGGCGCGAGACAACCATCACCTCAACTCGTGGCGTGGGAATGTCCAATGTCTTTCGGAACTGCTCAACATCGGTGTAAACAGTCCAAGTCCGGGCTAGGACTTCCTTAACGCCGATTTTTCGGCTCATGCCGC
>JAPLCH010000223.1 GCA_026392325.1 Solirubrobacterales bacterium
CGCCTCAGGGCTCATGTCCAACTCAACACCCCGGGCGGCAAGTCGCTGGGCAACCCGCTCAACCTGCAGGTTGACAATCTGGCCAATCTGCTCGCGGTCCAGAGTTGCGAACTCAACGATGTCGTCAAGCCGGTTGATGAACTCCGGCCGGAAATGGTTCTCCGCACCCAAGCGACCACCTGGAATGTTCGACGTCATCACGAGGATCACATTGGTGAAGTCAACGGTGCGACCCTGACCATCGGTCAGACGACCGTCATCCATCACCTGCAGAAGGATGTTGTCATCAGCAGCTAGTGGGCGATACACCCGAGCAGCCTGAAAAGTCAGCAACCCAGGAATGCCCGGCTCGCGCATAGACCACAAAGGTCCTAGTAGGCGGTCTCCTGGAGAGCGTCTCAACTCCGAGGATCAACAGCAGCTGGCTTTCGCACCCAAGCACTGGATAACGGCGCTCCGATGTGCCTTTACGGGCGTGGCCCCCGGAGGACAAACCGTCTGCGAACAAGGTCCCAAAGTACCGAGTTATCTGAAGCCGAGGGATAGTCCGAAAGAACCATGCTGGTTTCTCCGTCAGTCGCCCACACCCATTCGCAGCCCCCTCCTGGTGTCGAACTGCAAACCCCAGGAACAAGCTTCTCCTTCAGGGCGTTACTCGCGTGGAGTAGGAACTCATCGAGTTTCTGAGAGTCAGCGGCGCGGACTACCGCGAAAGCCAGGCTGCTGCGTTGATAGGTCGCTCGACCGGCGATGATGACACTCGCTCCACGAACGGCCCTAACGGGTCGGAATTCGCACTCGGCGCCCACACCTAAGCAGAGGCCGCCGAGCCTTTCGAACTCGGAGGCCGATGTGATGCTCTTCGTTCCACAGCCCACGGGAACCATCAACATCAACGCGAGAGATACGGTACATAAGCGACTCAATTGCTATTGGAACCGTCGGAAACGCATAACCCAAATTGTGGCGCCGTCTCCGAGTGCAGGGCCGTTCCTCTCGGAAGTCCAAGAGCGGTTCCGGGTTATGTTATGCGAGTAGTATCCCATTACCAAGTGCCTCTGAGCCACAGGCCCTGACTTCGGAAAGCGACCCGCTCCAACAACCCCGACATGGTCCTTCACCGTGGGCGCATTTCGCATCGCGGGCCGATGCATGAAAATTAGATCTCCATCTTGGAGTTGCCCGGCGCTCGGATAGTGACCCGGTCTATAGGCACCGCCGACAGGGCGTGCCCAACCGCTGCGCCAGAGGAAGTTATAAAGGTTATTCGCTGCCGACCAGCTGTTCGAAAATGACCACTCAATCCCTAAATAACCTGCGTCTGAAAGCTCTGGGTTGTGTATGAGCCACCATGCATTCAGGGCAGCAGGGTCTGTGTCGACATTCAGAAATGGAATCTTTCCCCGCCTGAGCGTCTGGCTTGCAAAATTTGCGCAGTCCTTCCCATCCAGGTATGGATATTTGACCGAATGGGGATCGTTGTCAGCGCCATCATGGTAGGCCGTGTATTGGTTCGCCCACGAAATCATTCGATCCGTATCAAGGGCTGGCGGATAGCTGGTGGACCCCGCGGTGAGGCCTGTCTGGCTAGAGACGACTTGGACGCGATAGACCAATGGGTACGCCGGCGCCGCACCATTGGCCACCGCGAACCTCAACTTTCCATTGTTGAGACTCATCTGGACCGAGTAGCGGATTCCCGAGCTATCAACGGCGTCTAATGAGTTGAAAGAAGCGTCTGTGACGGGGAGAGCTGTTAGGCCGTCACTGGTTGATTCGACTTTCACGCTGTCACCAGTCTCCTGGACAAGCGTCTGCCATTCCTGTCGGGCTACTGTGAGTTCTGCGCTTACCCCAGCGGTTGCGTCAGCGACTATTAGGCCAAGCACGCTCTGGTCAGAATTGACTCCGACCGCCAGTCCTACCGCGCCTCCGTCACTTGCCGCAACGGCGGTGTGTGCGGCCACGGCGAACGGTGAGCTTGGGCCGGCCGCAGACGTCGAAAGCACCAAACACACTTGATGATCACCTTCGCCAAAGCCAATAGACGGTTCGCCAAGGCCATTGCCCTGAATTACCAAGTGCCGATCTAGGGACTCGAAACTACTCGTTCCGCGCGCTTGTAGCCCTCCGCTCACAGCTGCTAGCGAAGGAACAGGCTGCCCCGTGGATACCGGCTGTCCCATCCCAGCCGCGGTCAGAAGGTCGTACCACGCAACTGGAGGGGACAGGGATGAGGATGGCGATGTGGGGCTCGCTAACCGCATAGCACCAGCGGAACTTTGGCCCTCGCTAAGACATGGCGCCGACCCGCGACTTAGGTCTTCGCCTTGGTAGGAATCAGTCGCGATCTCCCGAGCCCAAGAGCGCGACCATTCATTCCCAACTCCGTCGCGAACCTTCAGTGTCAGCGTGTGCAGTCCATCAGCGAGACTGGCCGCGTCAACATGGATCAGCTCGTTGAGCTCGCAAGTCAGCACAGCGCAAGGCTCTGGGTTGACTCTCTGATTCTCGGGGTCATTGTCCATTCCGTCGACCAAAAGCTCCGCGTAGCTAACTCCCGACCGAGCATCGGTTGCGGTCAGCTCAAGCGCGGGGAGTGGCTCGGATCCGTCCGTCTGCGAAGCGAGCTCGCCGCTCATCCCGACCGTTGGTGCTGTCCGGTCGATTTTGATGTGGATTTGTTGTGGTGTGCTGGTGTTGCCTGTGCGGTCGGTGGTTGTGAGGGTGAGGGTGTTGTCGCCTTCTGGGAGGTTGTCAGTGTTGATGTGGAATGTTTTGGTGTAGGCCCATTGGTTGGTTGTGTTCCAACTGGCTGGGCATGGAATGGTTTGGGTGCCGTCGCAGTAAATGCCTTGTTCTTGGTTTGCGCTGTTTGTTCCTGTGCTTGATGGGTCTCCGGCAAGGTTGACTTTCCAGATGCCAGTGCCAGTGTCGTTGGCGCCAACTGTGATGTCGCCTTCGTAGTGGTTGGTCCACCCCGTTGGCCAGTCAGCGCCGGTTGTGGCTTCAGCTGTGGGTTGTTTGTCGTCTTGGATTTGAAGGTAGGCGCCGCCGATCATGTCGTACTCGCTAATTCCAAAAGGGTCACCGGTAAGTGCAGTGCGGGTGCCAGCCCCATAGGCCCATTGGGTATTGACAACCGAGTTCCCAGCGCTGCCACCACCAGCTGGAAGAGAGAAATATGCGGTCTCCTTGCTTGAAGCGTTCTGGCAAACAGTTCTGGGTGAGCTGACCAGCACTGGCCCTGAGGTGTCGTTGGCCTTGACTGTTGTCGTAAGTCCCGGTTCCCAACCGTTAAGAGGGTTGAGAATGCCCTGGCTTGTGCAGATTGGCTTGAAGCCATTGGCTGTGTTTGGCACGCGAGTCACATGATGTAGTTGAGCAAGCGTGACCTTAGAGTCACCCGGGGCGGTGTAGCGCCACTCACCCGAGTCACCACTCGCAAGTGGTTGCGCCTTGACCATTGAGTAAAGCCCTCGACCCCAGCCACCATTCGTGCTGCTCAAGAACCCGTTCGGATTCGTTGTTTTCCACGACCAGCCGGCAAGGCTCACCGTGGAACCCGTCGTGTCCCAATACGTCTGGCTTAGCGTGATCGTTGGATCAACAAGGATTGGGTAGGCAACATCACCGGAACGGTCAACGCTAATGCGGACCGTGTCTCCGACAACCGACTCAGACACGGGCACATTGTTGCCGTTCGCATCCACTGCGCTCGCAGGAGACACCTGGGCCATCACCCTGCCGTCTTTCACAATGCTCACGCCCGCACCATCAGGCGAACGCTCCAAAGTTGCGCCCGCTGGCAAGCCAACCTTCAACCCTTGCTCTGCTGGACTCTCCTCACTCCGAAGAATCGAGAACGTCTCAGCACCAGCCGGAAGCGCCGCAACAACGAAGTCCGTGTCCCTCGCAGTGTTCGCGTAGAACACCTTGTCCGAGCCCAACCGCACGCCATCCGCGCCCGTCGCACCGCCAAGCGGGCTGACACTCACCCCAGCCCGAGCAAAGCTTGCCGCAACACCAGCCTCGTCGCCAACAGTGATTGAGGTCAAAGCATTCGCAGGCTCAAAACCGCCACTCGTCTCATCAAGACCAGTACTCACAATCCCCGCCCCGTCACCATCAGGCGACCTCAAAGGCAACAACGACGACAACAACGTTCGCTTGTCACCATCAACAACGACGGCTGTTGAGTCAGAAGCAAACCCTGCGATCCGAGCACCCTCACCAAGCAACGGAGCACTCCAAACCGGTGCGACCAACGCGTCAGCGAACTCACGCTTAGCAAGCGACAACGCTGCAGCATCAGACAAACCAACACCCACGCTGCCGCCGCCACTAGCAGCACCCTCACCACCCGACTCAGACGCGAGCGCCAATCTCGCAGACTCAAACAAACCCGAATCAATACGCACCGGAGACCAACCAACCACACCACCACCAGAAGCCAAAGCCGAACCAACACCAGTAACAGACACCACAACGACCCCAAGCGCCAACCCAACACGTATACGAACAAACCGGGACAACAAACCACGGACACGACCCAGCACCTAAAACCCCCCGGTAAATTAACGTGGGAGCATATTGCCAAACGGCGAGACTGTCAAGACGACCCACCAGCGCTCAATCAATGTGACCTGTGGTCCAATCGGCCGACCACGTCCCTTTCAAGCCAAGGAAGCAGTCCAGTAGGGCTGGTAGGGCTGCCACCCTTCACACTGATCGTCTCCCCGTCGCGCTCAACAACTGCCTTTGCGCCGTCGGGCAGTTCGCCTGCGAGCACGAGCTTGGAAAGTGGGTCCGTGACCTCACGCTGAATCGTGCGCTTCAAAGGACGAGCGCCATAAGCCGGGTCGTAGCCAAGGTCGGCGATCAGGTCACGCGCCTCAGGGCTCATGTCCAACTCAACACCCCGGGCGGCAAGTCGCTGGGCAACCCGCTCAACCTGCAGGTTGACAATCTGGCCAATCTGCTCGCGGTCCAGGGTTGCGAACTCCACGATGTCGTCAAGCCGGTTGATGAACTCCGGCCGGAAATGGTTTTCCGCTCCCAAGCGACCGCCTGGAATGTTCGACGTCATCACGAGGATCACATTGGTGAAGTCAACGGTGCGACCCTGACCATCGGTCAGACGACCGTCATCCATCACCTGCAAAAGGATGTTGAAGACTTCGATGTGAGCTTTCTCAACCTCGTCGAGCAGCACGACTGAATACGGGCGCCTGCGCACAGCTTCGGTCAGCTGGCCGCCCTCTTCGTAACCGACATAGCCGGGAGGCGCACCGACAAGGCGACTGACGGCGTGCTTCTCCATGTACTCGGACATGTCGATCCGGACCATCGCGTCCTGGCTGTCAAACATCAGGTCGGCGACGGCGCGGGCAAGCTCGGTCTTGCCAACACCTGTCGGCCCGAGGAAAAGGAAAGTGCCGATTGGGCGGTCGGGGTCCTGCAGGCCAGAGCGGGAGCGGCGCAGTGCGTTTGAAACTGCGTCCACCGCCTCGTCTTGCCCGATGACGCGCTCATGGAGGCGCTCTTCAAGGTGCAGCAACTTCTCCGCCTCTCCTTCGAGCATGCGGTCAACGGGAATACCGGTCCAGTGGGCGACGATCGCCGCAATGTCCTCTGCGTCCACAACTTCTTTGAGGAAGCGTGCCTCGCCACGGTCAACCTGCTCCGCGTCTTCGAGCTCTTTCTCAAGGTCAGGGATCACTCCGTAACGCAGCTCGGCTGCGCGCTGCAGGTCACTGTCGCGCTCTGCCCTGTCGGCCTCGCCTCGGGCGGCTTCAAGGTCACGCTGAACGTCGGCGACGGAGTTGAGGGCGGACTTCTCCGCCTGCCACTGAAGGTTCATCGCATCGGCCTCTTCGCGCAGGTCGGCTAGCTCCCGCTCAATTGCGTCACGGCGTGAGACGGCGGCAGCGTCGGTTTCCTTCTCCATTGCCTGCCGTTCGATTTCGAGCTGCATGATCCGGCGTTCGACCTCGTCGATCTCCGTTGGCTTCGAATCAATCTCAATCCGCAAGCGGCTTGACGCCTCATCAACAAGGTCAATCGCCTTGTCTGGAAGGAAGCGATCAGCGATGTAACGGTGCGACAGAGTTGCCGCTGCGATCAGCGCGTCGTCCTGGATCATCACCTGGTGGTGCACTTGGTAGCGGTCCTTGAGCCCGCGCAGAATTGCGATTGTGGCCTCAACTGAAGGCTCGCCAACGAACACTGGCTGGAAGCGGCGTTCAAGCGCCGGGTCCTTCTCAATGTGCTTGCGGTACTCGTCAAGCGTGGTTGCACCAACGGCTCGCAGCTCGCCACGCGCAAGCATTGGCTTGAGCATGTTTGCTGCGTCAACCGCGCCCTCGGCTCCACCTGCTCCGACGATCGTGTGCAACTCGTCAATGAAAAGGATCACCTGGCCAGCAGCCTCGGTCACCTCTGCAAGGACTGCTTTGAGGCGGTCTTCAAACTCGCCGCGGTACTTGGCACCCGCGATCAGCGAGCCGATGTCCAAGGCGATCACCTTGCGGCCGCGCAAGCCTTCGGGCACGTCGTCGCTGACGATCCGAGAGGCGAGTCCTTCAGCGATTGCAGTCTTGCCGACACCCGGTTCACCGATCAGCACCGGGTTGTTCTTCGTGCGGCGCGAAAGGACTTGAATGGCACGGCGGATTTCATCATCACGGCCGATCACAGGGTCGAGCTTGCCCTCGCGAGCGAGCTCGGTCAGGTCACGCCCGTATTTGGACAGCGCCTCAAACTTTCCCTCGGGGTTCTGGTCGGTGACCTTGTGCGGCCCGCGGACTTCGGCGGTTGCTGCCTTGAGCGCATCAGCTGTGGCGCCCGCAGTTTTCAGCGCGCTGCCGGCAGCACCGTCCGCGCCAGCCAAGCCGACAAGCAGGTGTTCGGTTGAGATGTACGAGTCGCCCATCGCGGTGGAGTTCTCCTCAGCTCCGCGAAGCGCAGCAAGCAAACCTTGGGACGGAGTGGGCTCTTGGGCTTCACCACCTGAAATGGAGGGTGCGTCGGCGACCGCCTCACTTACGGCCTGTCGCAGAATGCCCGGGTCAGCACCAACCTTGCGCAGGATGGGCTCAACAAGGCTGCCCTCCTGCTCAAGCAGGACGAGCAGAAGATGGTCGCCGCTCGTTTCAGTGTTGCGATTTGTGGCGGCCAAGCGCTGTGCAGCCTCAAGGGCCTCTTGGGATTTGATCGTGAACTTGTCGAGTCTCATCGCTGTTCCCTCTGGTCTTGTGCCTCACCTGAGGTCGCGCTTGCCTTGGAGGGCAGGCGCTCAACAACAATCCGCGTGGGCCGTTGAACATCAACCTGACGGGCGACAACACCGCCACGCTGGTAGGGGACGATCTCCGCGCGAAGCTCACGGCGCAGTGCTTCAAGTCGGGCGACCTCAACTTCAAGCTCACGGGCACGGTCTTCCATTTCCTCGGCTCGACAACGCGCCTGTTCAAGTCTGTCCTCCAGCTCAAGCACCTGTGCGACACCGGCAAGGTTGAGGCCAAGCTCCGCTGTCATCTCCTGAATTCGCAAAAGGCGGTCAACATCCGCCTGGCTGTAAAGGCGGGTGCCCTTAGAGGACCGGCGTGGGTGAATCAGCCCCTTGGTCTCATAGGCGCGAAGGGTCTGTGGGTGCATTTCTGCCAGTTCGGCCGCGACGGAAATCATGAAGACGCCGCGCTCCGGGTCTTGGGTGATGCTGACTCTTGTCGTCCTGCGGATTTCAGTCATGACTCACCTCCAGCGTGGTCCATCAGGTGCGCCCGTGGGGATTCATCAAAGGTTGCTCCCAACGCTTCTGCGGCAGCCTTCTGGTCCTTGCTGAGCTTCTTTGGAACATCAAGAATGAAGCGGTAGTGAAGGTCGCCGCGGCCATTGCCCTTGAGCTTTGGGGGACCGGCGTCACGCAACCGTTGGGCGGTGCCGTGGGTTGTGCCGGCTGGGACTTTCAGCTTCGTCTGGCCGTCGAGTGTGGGCACTTCAACCTTGGCGCCAAGCAGTGCTTCGACGATGGTCAGTGGCACTTCAACCTCAAGGTTGTCTCCCTTGCGCTTGAAGGTTGGTGACTCCGCCACTCGGGTGACGACATAAAGGTCACCTGATTCACCCCCGCGCACTCCGGCCTCACCCTTGCCGGCAAGGCGGATCCTGCTGCCCGTCTTTACACCGGCGGGAATCTTGACGCGCATGTTTCGCAGGCGGCTCTTGGCTCCAGTTCCGCGACAGGTCGGGCAAGGGTCGCTGATCACAGTTCCGGAACCGCCACAACGGCCACACGGCTGCGCAATGGAGAACAGGCCCTGGCCTTGTGTCTGCGCACCGGTTCCACCACAGACCGGACAGGCCTGCGGACTTGAGCCCTTGCGCGCGCCACTGCCTGAGCAGTCACCGCAGGATTCGCTGCCCTGGACGCTGATGCGAACCTCGCCACCGCGCACTGCGGTGTCAAACGAGATTGTCGTTTCGGTTTCAAGGTCACGGCCACGGCGCGGACCGGCTGGGTTCCCGCCACGACCACGGCCGCCTTGAGCGCCACCGAAGATGTTTGAGAAGACATCGCCAAAGCCACCGAACTGGGAGGGGTCAAAACCGCCGCCGCCACCAAACGGACTGCTGCCACGGTCGTAAGCCTTGCGCTTCTCAGGGTCGCCGAGAGTGTCATACGCCTGCGAGATTTCCTTGAAGCGGGCTTCAGCCTTTGGGTCATCCGGGTTCTGGTCCGGGTGGTACTTGCGGGCAAGCCGCCGGTATGACTTCTTGATCTCTTCTGCTGAGGCCGACTTGTCCACCCCGAGCGTTTCGTAGTGGTCAGCCATCTGTTTGACCCGTGTTACCCAGCCACCGAAACCCGGGCGGGTCGGATCACATTGGACCCGATCAGATATCCGGATTGGTGAACCTCAACAACGGTTCCGGCCTCAACGCCTTCAGCTTCAACCTTGGCGATCGCCTCATGGCGCTCGTAGTCAACTGTCTCACCCTGTGGCCGCTCAACTGTGATTCCAGCGCTGACAAGACCAGCCTGCAGCTGGTCACGCACGAGTGCGAAGCCGCGGGCAATGTCGTGGGCTGGGTCGCCCTCAGGTGCCGCAGCGATTGCCGCGAGTGCGAGGTCAAGGTTGTCAAGGGCGGGAATCAGCTCACCTGCGAGCCTTGCGATGCCGCGCTCCTGGCCTGCAGCTGCCTCACGTGAAGCACGCTTGCGGAAGTTCTCAAAGTCAGCCTGAGTGCGGCGCGCGAGGTCAAGATACTCGTCGGCTTTGAGCGTCATTGCCGTCAGCTCATCGAGGTCCTCTTCAACCACTTCGGCAGCCTCTTCGGCACCTTGAGCCTCTAGGGCTTCAAGCTCTTCTGCGGCTGCCTCTGCTGGAGACTCACCGACTGGCGCGTTTTCCTCGCCAGCCGGAGTGTTGTTCTCGTTCTCAGTACTCAACTTGGATCAGCCTTCGTCCACTACTTCAGCGTCAACAATTTCGTCGTCGTCAGACTTGGGAGTTGCTCCGTCCTCAGCTTCGCCGCCTTCACCTGCCTGCTTCTCCTGAGCCTGTTGGTAGACCTTTTCGCTGACCTGATGGAAGGCCTGCTGGAGGGCTTCGGTGCGAGCTACGAGCTCGTCCTTGTCGTCTCCTTCAAGCACTTCGCGTACGGCTGCGATTGCGTCCTCAATTTCCTTCTTTGAAGCATCGTCAACCTGGTCGGCGAGCTCGGTCAGCTGACGCTCAGACTGATACGCGAGGTTCTCGCCGGCGTTCCGTGCCTCGGCAAGCTCACGTGCCTTGCGGTCGTCGTCAGCATGGGATTCAGCGTCGGAGACCATCTTGCTGATCTCGTCCTCTGAGAGGCCGGATCCTGCCTTGATCTCAATCTTCTGTTCCTTGCCGGTGCCAAGGTCCTTGGCCGACACGCTCAAGATGCCGTTGGCGTCAATGTCGAAGGCAACCTCGACCTGTGGCACGCCACGCGGAGCCGGCGGAATGCCGGTCAGCTGGAACTTGCCAAGTGACTTGTTGCCACTTGCCATTTCACGCTCACCCTGAAGCACATGGATTTCAACCGATGGCTGGTTGTCTTCAGCCGTCGAGAAGACTTCCGACTTGCGCGTTGGGATCGTCGTGTTGCGCTCGATCAGACGAGTCATCACTCCACCCTTGGTCTCAATGCCGAGAGTCAGTGGTGTGACGTCGAGGAGGAGGACGTCCTTGACGTCACCTTCCAGAACGCCAGCCTGAATGGCTGCGCCGACTGCGACAACCTCATCCGGGTTGACGCCACGGTGTGGCTCCTTGCCGGTCAGCTCCTTGACGCGATCCTGAACTGCTGGCATGCGGGTCATTCCGCCGACGAGCACGACGTGCTCAACGTCAGTGACGCCCTTGTTCTTTGCGTCATCAAGCGCCTGGCGAACCGGGCCGTCAAGGCGTGCAAGCAGCTCGGCTACAAGCTCCGTGAACTTGGCCCGTGAAAGGCGCGTGTCAAGGTGCTTGGGGCCAGCGGCGTCAGCCGTGACGAACGGCAGGTTGATCTGAGCTTCCTGTGTTGTGGAGAGCTCGATCTTTGCCTTCTCGGCAGCTTCGTAGAGACGCTGGAGTGCCATCGGGTCGGTGGACAGGTCAATGCCCTGATCCTTCTTGAAGTCGGATACGAGCCAGTCAACGATTGCCTTGTCGAAGTTGTCGCCGCCGAGGTGGTTGTCACCAGCGGTTGAC
>JAPLCH010000244.1 GCA_026392325.1 Solirubrobacterales bacterium
GTTGAGCTCGTTGAAAACAGGCATGAGTATCGAGAGCTTGGGCATGTGAGCCGCAATGCTAAGTCAAATCGGCCGCGGCCGTGAGAGTGGGGTGGTTGGGTTGCTCAGCTGGCCTCAGCCAACTATGACCCAAGACCGCTTTTTGGCGTTGTAAGTCGCGCTCGCAGTGCCGGCCTTGTAGACGTAGCCGTACCGAGTGTGAAGTTCGCCTTCACCTGAGCTGGAAGCTATCGACTTGGCTGTGCCGGTCAGGCAGTGCTTCGGGCGTTCTTTGCTTTTCTTGATAATCCACCACTTGCAGGAGAACGGGGTCTTTCGGCCGCTGCAGGAGATCTCCAACGTGCGACCGGAGACCTGATTTGAGTACTTAGACTTGATGACCTTGTAGACCATGTTTGCTGCAGACTCCGAGTCAGCGTCGGCGGCGTGCCCGACGGGTGTTGTTGCCGTGGCAGGAGCAACCGAGAAGCAGGCGAGAGTCAAAGCCGCAATTCGTATTGCGAGCAGACCGTGTTTCAATTCGTTGAGCTTGCCCTGTAGGCGGGCCATCTTGAGTTAGCCCGTGACCGTGAAGCCGCCACTGCGGCTGTTGTAAGCGGCAGACGCGTGGCCAGATGTGAAGACGCGATTCCAGTTGCTGTGCAGATTTCCCTCTCCGCTCCTGAGGAGCAGTGAGGCCTGGGTGGCACGACGTTTCTCAGAAGACTTCTTGAGAATCCACCAAGTGCAGGTGTATGGCGACTTGCGACCGCTGCAGGTGGTTTCTATGCCGCGCCCAGAAGCCTGGTACGCGTACTTTGATTTCACAAAGCTGTACACCGCTCCGGCGGCTGACTCTGCTTCGTTACCCGCCGAGTGGGCTCTCAGGCCAGAGGCACCCGCTGCCGGGATTGAGGCGCCCGCAGTGGCGACGAGCAGCGCCGCGAAGAGAATTGCTAGTGGTCTACTGAGGTTCTTCATCTGCGGATAGGCTACGGAGAGGCGTTACAAGGCGGCCCAACCGTCGGGCAAAGGAATGGTAAAGTGGCCAGGCCTGTCAGTGCTGGGAAATGCCGTGATCGCGTCTGCGAAGATGAAGCTATGGGCAACTCAATCGAACCCGTCAAGAGATCCGACCTCACCGACACGGCCCGTCTACTTCGTGCCTACTGCGACTTCTACGAGGTTACTCCGACGGATGAGAGCCTCATGAGCCTCGTGCAGTCCTTGATGGATGACCCGGCCAGCGGCGTTCAGCTGATTGCCCGTGACCAAGAAGGCCTTGCCGTCGGCTTTGCGACGGTCTACTGGACATGGCAGACCCTCTCTGCTTCGCGTACAGGCGTTATGAACGACCTGTTCGTGATTCCTGAGGCGAGGGGCAAGGGCTGGGCTGCCGCGCTTATAGAGGCTTGTGGTGCGCAGTGCCGCTTAAAGGAGATTGACACTCTGGTCTGGCAGACAGCACTCGATAACACCCCGGCCCAGAAGGTCTACGACCGGGTCGGGGGAAAAGCGGAGCGTTGGCTTGACTACAGCCTTGACGTCAGCAACCCGCTCGGGGTTCAGCTGCCAGGCGACTGAAGCTGCAGGGTCCAAGTGCCCGAACCGCTCACGCGAGTTACCGTCACCTTTGCCGTTGGCGAGCTGCAGACATTCACAGAGGCCCTGCTGGAACGTGACGAACTGGCTGTCAGATAGGCGCCGCTGGAGCTTTGGACAGCCACCTTGATGTGGAGGCTGCTCTTGACCGAGCCTGTCGCGTCAAGTCGACCGTCCAATGGGAAAGGGATTGAGGTCACGTACTTTTGAGATCCAGTCGAGCCCATGTGGCCCGTCAGGGTCTTCTTCTGCTGCTTGAGCCATGGGTGCAGGGTGTCTGCCGCAGCTGCGGTCAGGTTGGCAGCAACCGGCTCCCATTGGGGGCTAAGGATCTCCCACGGGTCAAGTACGCTGCCAATCACGCTGGTGGCATAAACCCGGTAGGTCTCGGCCCAAATCTCACTTGGGTTGTCCTCGTAATGGGCCCCCTCATCACCGGGGAACATCTTCTTCTTGCGCGTCTGGTCGCAAACTGCGGCTGATGTTGCCCAGTGCTTTGGACCGTTGTTGAGTGCATCCCACGGGGTGTTGAGCCGCCAAGAGGCGATGTGATGCCCATACTCGTGGGCGGCAATCTGCTGAATGTTTGCGCCATCAGGTGGGGTCTCGCCCGTCAGGTACATGGCTCCAAGGCCTGGGTCATAACAGGAGTCAGCCATGGGCCCGCAGAGGTATCCGGCTGTGATCTGGACCATGGGTGCGATGTAGACCGTCAGTTGCGTTAGCTCTGATCCATGGGGAATCCTCGCAAAGAAGGCTGCCCAGTCGCTGTTTACCGCTGCGTTGTAAGTGAAAGCCGTCGAGGTATAGACGCAGACTGACACGGGAGACCCGCTTGAGCTCACGGCGTAGAGGCCGCCTTTCCAGCTGACCCCGTTCTGCATAACTGTTCCTGTTGGGCAACGGCTTGAAAGTGCTGCGTGCGGGCGTGAGGATCGGATGGCATGGCCGGGGAGCAAACGGTCCCTGCTGGCTGTTCCACCACTCGAAACCAATGCTGCCTGACCAGGCGTCAGAGCGGGTGCCTTCGCGTAACCCAAGGAGGGAGTGGCGAGGAGCGCTGCCGTACAGAGAACAGCAGCCGCTGTGATCTGGGGGAATGGAGTCAGGCTCTTTGAAACAGGCCGCTGAAATATTCTCGAGTGCATGGGTGTAGTGGCGGTTATGCCCAGTTGCGGCAAGAACGAGTCACTCGTGGGTAATGCTTTGGTCAAGTTGCGTGTCGATTTGCCGCAACCTGCTCAGCGCGATGGCCGGCCCAGAGACCGATCGCGGTTCCAACATTCGGGTCGGCCTGAGCAGGAAGATCGCTTTCGGGAACCCAGATTGCCGCATTGATCTCTACCGCGCGGAGGACCAGCGCATCCTGATCGCAGGCACCAACAAAGACAGAAATCACATCGGTGCGCCGGTGTGAGCGTGCCGGATACGTGCCCAGTGGAACGAGTTTGAGATCGGCAACTACCAGCTCCTCTTGCGCTTCACGCGCGGCTGCCTCAGCAGGCTTCTCATTCGTATGGACTCCTCCTCCGGGGAGAGTCCAATGGCGGTTTCCATAGGTGTGGCTGACCAGGAGAATATCTCCGGAGGGAGAGCAGACAATCACCTTGACTCCACGTCCGTGGGAGCTTCGCAGCCTGCGGTCAAGCTGGATCATTCCGCTCGCCAGGCGGTAGGAAATGCGCTTGACCCTTGTCAGAGGGGTAGGCCTCGTGGTGACCATGTTCCGAGAGTACCGACGCTCGCCGCGCGTGGGCGAACGTCAGAGGACGGAAGCTGTGTTCCCCACATGCAGAACCAAGGGGACATGGTCAGAGGGCTTCTCGCCTTTCCTGAACTCGCGCGCGATTTCACAGCTCGCAATCGAATCAGCAAGCCGGCTGGAAGCAAGAAAGTGGTCAATCCGCATTCCGAACCCGCGGTGGAATGAGCCACCGCGATAGTCCCACCAAGTGAACTGAACATCGTCCACGCCAAGGAACGAATCGTGCGCGTCCACGAGGTTGCCAGCGGCGGCAAGCTGCCGAAGTGCAGCGCGCTCTGGCTCGGTGACGTGAGTTGAACCCTCCAAGGCTTTTGTGTCCCAGACATCGGTGTCCCTTGGGGCGACATTCATGTCACCGCCGATCAGCAGATCACCCTCAACTGAAAGCTGCTTGGCGCGCTCGGCCGCAGCCCCGAGAAACTCAAGCTTCTGGTCAAAGTGAACGGAGTCAACCTCGCGGCCATTTGGGACATAGAGACTCACGACTGTCAGATTGCCTGATCGAACCTCAATCCACCTCGCCTCATCAGGGTTCGGCTCTCCCGGAAGTCCAGTCGCCACAAGCTCGGCATGGCTTGATTTTGGGACCAGAACCGCAACTCCGCACCAGCGTCCACCGCTGTGATCCAGTGCCCTGTAGCCGGCCGCCTCGATCGCCTCGTGAGGGAACTGCTCAGGTGAGCACTTTGTCTCTTGGAGTAGAAGGAAGTCTGGCTTGACCTCTGACAGGAACTCCTGAACCCGCGCCAGTCGGGCTCTTAGAGAGTTCACATTCCAAGTGACGCAGACCACAGCGTTTCAGGCTACTGTTCGAAGCCGATGACCGCACTTGCAGCTCTCCTGACAACGATTGCCTTCGCCCCAGCTGGAGTGTTCGGTGGATCGTCGGGACTTGCTCCCAACGTGTCACTTACGGTCAAGGGCGGGAAGGTCGTAGCAGCCTCAGCATGGACCAACGTTTTCGAGTGCGATCTCGGGGGAAATGTGGGGCCAGCATCGGTCTCCGTTCGACCGAACGCAAGGATTAGCTCAAAGGGTCATGTGTCCTTCAGCTCCGGGAAGCGAACTCGCCGACTCGGGGCAAACCTCACGTTGAGGAAGGGCAAGTTTGTCGGCAGGATCCGCGTCAGCGGAGTAATCGGGGGAGCATGCTCATCTCCGCTTATTCCCGTCACGCTCAGCCGTCGCTGAGTAGCTCCTGATTGGGCGCAGGGCCCACAGTCTCGGTAAGTGCGGCTGAGAGGACTTGAACCTCCACGGGGTTGCCCCCACACGGACCTGAACCGTGCGCGTCTACCAATTCCGCCACAGCCGCTGGTGTGGCCTGACGATACATGGACCGGGCCAGCGGTGTCCCTCTCGTCGCAGGCGGCTTGGGCATTTCAGCCTGCCTACCCGGCCTCGGTATTGCTAGTCTCGGCGAAGTACCTGCCGCTATCGTCTAGGGGACTAGGACGCCGCCCTCTCACGGCGGAAACCGGGGTTCGAATCCCCGTAGCGGTACTTCTCAGCTGCACGCCTTGCAGAGGTCAGAGTGGCTTCAAGGCGGGACCGCGGCCAACCACTGAAGTGGTCCGCTCCCATGATGCTTGCAGCTCGGATGAAGAGGCCAAGCCCTTCCTGAGGGCCATCCCTACCGGAAGCACGGCAAAGTCTGGATGTCTGACCCAGATGGGGACGTAGTCAACGCGCTCAACAGAAGACTGGGTGCCCCTGACCTTGACATGCAAGAGCGCCATATAACCATCTTGCGACTCCTTTGGACAGCAGCTAAGCGTCTGATTGGAGAGGAGGTTCCCTTCACCAAATACGACAGGTTTCCCGTTCAGCCAACGGATGGGCTGAACGACATGAACATGCTGACCGACCACTGCCGTGACCAGAGGAGAGGCAGTGAGTCTGTTCGCCAGGCTCAGCTGGTTCGCGCTTGGCTCATGCTGGTACTCCTCGCCGGCATGAATGTTGACGATCACCACCTGTGCACCGCTGGCTCGGGCCCGTGCCGCGTCGGCGAGAATCTTCGGCGCGGATGCAATGTTGACGGTCCATGGGTTAGGAAGGGGGATTCCATTAGTCATTTCCGTGTAGGCCAGCCAAGCAATGCGAACTCCGTGGACATTGATGATCAGTGGTTTGGAAGCGGCTACAGCCGACGCGTAGGAACCAGTGTGTGCAACTCCAGTGCGGTCAAGGTTCGCAAGCGTCTGGTCAACGCCGATCTGGCCCTGATCGAGCGTGTGGTTTGAGGCGGTGTCGCACGCATTCCATCCCGTTTTCACGATGGCATCTGCCAATGCTGGAGGACTGTTGAAAAGCGGGTAGCCGCTCAGATGGGCCGAGCTCATGGGGACTTCCACATGACAAACAGCCAAGTCAGCCCGATTGATTATTGGCTTGATGTACGCGAGCATCGGATTGAAGTTGTAGGCAGTCCCAGCGCCGTTCTCAAGCGCACGGTTGTAGACCGGGGAGTGGATGAGGAGGTCCCCATTTGCCTCAATGGTCAGGCGGATCGTTGGCGGTGGGGTGTGGGCCTTTGAGTGGCCCTCGTTGATCAGCGACGATGAAAATTCGCCGACAATCAGAACGACCCCCGCAATGACAATTGCCGGCAAAATCAGTCGAAGGGCCTTCATCGGTCTCATTGTTCCCTAATCTGCAGATGACCCCCTCTCGCATCATGGCACGCGCAATCCACATCTCCGACGTTCACGCTGGGCGTCAGGACGACCGCATTGTCGAAGAGATGCTTCTGGACATTGCCAGGCTGGAACCTGATGTGGTCCTCGCCGGAGGGGACTTCACGCAGCGATCCCGTCGCGCGGAATGGAGTCGGGCAGCCGGATGGATGGACAGCCTCGACTCACCCGTGTTCGCGACCCCAGGCAACCACGACATTCCACTGTTTGATTTTCCAAGGAGGATTGTTTCTCCATTCGGCCGCTATTCGGAATGGATAGGGAACGACCTTGAGCCAGAGCTTTTGCTGTCGGGCCTCAGATGTCTGGCAGTGAAGACGGCAGCGCCGGAACGCCGGGCGGATGGTGCAATCAGCCGCGATTCGCTTGCGCTGCTTGGAAAGCGGGCGTCACGCCAGACCGAATGTGATTTGACCATTTTGCTCACGCATCATCCGGTTGCCGCCCACCCGGACGCAAACCCCGGGAAGTCAGCACGCGGCTCTAGTGAGGCCCTTGACCACGCGGTCACCGCAGAAGTCGACCTTCTGCTTAGCGGTCACACACACCGACGTAGAAGCGGGCCATTCGTTCTGGACCACGGGGGACGGTCAATGGTCGTCGCTCACGCAGGGACCGCATGTTCAACGCGGCAGCGTGGAAACGAGCCACAGGCATGGCAAACGATTGACTCGCAGGGGGAGCGCATGGTCATCACTCCCCACATTTGGGACAAGGCGGAATTCCGATTCAGAACCGGTCCAGTTACTGCGTGGGAGCGAAGTGACTCGGGGTGGAGAGAGAGTTCAGCTGGGGCGTGAAGCGCCCGGTGCCCAGAGCTCGTCGTTGCCGCCGTTGGCACCACGAGCGAGGATGAAGAGCAGGTCACTCAGACGATTGAGGTAGCGAAGTACCTCCTCTGAAATTCCCTCACAGGAGACGGCATAGCGTTCCGCTCTTCTGCAGACCGTGCGGCAGACATGCAGATTCGCCGCAGCTGCCGTGCCTCCGGGGAGGACAAAAGATTTCAGTGGTTCAAGCGTGTCATTGACTTCATCGCAGCGGGCTTCAAGCCAGGCGGTCTGCTCAGGCACGACGCGCAAACGCTCCTTCGTGTCCGTTTCCGGAACGGAGATGTCGGCACCCACATCGAAGAGGTCATTCTGGATTCGCTCAAGCCATGGTCTGTAGCTGGCGGGGAGCTCTGGACAGGTGGCAAGAACCACGCCGATCAGAGAGTTGAGTTCATCCACGGTGCCGTAGGTCTCAATGCGTGGATGGGTCTTGCCGACCCGGCTCATGTCTCCAAGGTGGGTTTCGCCATCGTCGCCCAAGCGGGTGTAGATGCGTGTCAGGTTGACGGTCATACGCAAACCGTACCGAACGATGAGGGACGCCAACGTGTCTGATAATCAGAAGAGTGAGGGTTTACACACATGGGGGCGTGGTGGTATGCTCGCTTACGAAGCACACGGTTGGTGTTTAAGGGAAGTCCGGTGAAAGTCCGGCGCGGTCCCGCCACTGTAACCGGGGATGCTCGTCACATGCACTCGTTCTGAGAGTGCAGCCACTGGGCCGATGGTCCGGGAAGGCGTGGGGAGTCGGCCCGGGAGCCAGGAGACCTGACTCCGACCGGAAGTTCACATACACCCTCGAGGAAAGGGGTGGCTAATGCCATCTAGATTGAATGTCCGGAGACGGTCGTTTTGCACTGTTGCAACCTTTGCTGTCACAGCTGCTGCGCTGTTGGCTCCAGCTGCAAACGCAGCGACAGGTCCCAGAGTCTCCACAATGATCGCTGGCAAGACCGGCATCCTTGCCGGGCCAGTAGCTGCACAGGCCCACGCGTTTGTAGTTCCAGTGGGGTCCGCAAAACGTCGCTGCCAGGTTGCAGCGGGCACACCGTTGGCAGCATTCAAGTCAACGGGACTCGTTTTCCACATGAAGGACTTCGGTCACTGCTCCATGAAGACGACTGACTCCGCTGGGCTGTTCGTTGACCGAATCAACAACACATCAAACTCGGGCACCTCAGGCTGGAGTTTCAAGGTCAACAACAGGGCAGGTACTGCTGGCGCCGCCGACCCAAGCGGACCGTTTGGGTCCGGACAGATGTTGTCAGGGGACAAGGTCCTCTGGTTCTGGTGTGTCTTCGACGCCAACTGGGCGTGCCAGCGCACCCTCGAAGTTGTGGTCCAGCCAACTTCCACTCCAAGGGAGTCCCTCTCCATCAGCGTTCGGGCGTATGACGACTTTGGATCTTGGATTCCTGCGAAGTTCACGAAGGTGACGCTTGGGTCACTCAGCGCAACAACAGGAATCGCAGGGACGGTAACCATCGCAGCACCTGCGAAAGCTGGCCGCTATCCGGTGCGTGCTACGGATGCTCTCAAGGGTGGCATTCGACCTCCCGCGTTTCCAGGATCGGTTCTGGTCGGTTGATGTTCCACCCCCGCGCAGTGAGCAGGGCGAGTTGGCGGGGAGCGGCGGTCAGCCTCGCCGGCCTTGCTATTGCAGCGGGCGGAATGTCGGGCTGCGGACTCGGACCCGGTCCGAAGACCGGCGCGGTTTCGCTAACCGTCACACGCGACTTTGGCTCAGTTGAGCTTGGGACACCAAAGTCAGAAGTTGCCACCGCGTCCGAAACGGCAATGCGGCAACTCCAACGGTTGAGAGATGTGGAGACCAAGTATTCGGGTGGATTCGTCCAGTCGATCGATGGACTTAAGGGCGGAAGCTCCTCAGGCAGGCCGTTTGACTGGTTCTTCTTCGTCAATGGGATTGAGTCGCAGGTCGGAGCCGCTGATGTCACGCTGCATCCAGGAGACGCCGTCTGGTGGGACCTCCGGGACTGGGGATCCGCAACACATGTACCCGCGGTCGTGGGTGCATGGCCACATCCGTTCACCGGGTCCGTTGATGGCAAGAAGCCGGCAACCAGAATCATCTGCTCCCCAACCGCTGCGGAGGAATGTTCACAAGCTGAGAAGGCTCTTGCTGCCGCTGGAATCGTTTCGGCAAGAGGGCTGCCGGGGATGGCAGGGCGTGGAACCGGACTCCGGGTGCTCGTGGGCGACTGGAAGTCGATTCGCACGGATCCCGCTGCTGCGGCCTTGGAAGAAGGGCCAGGCTCGTCCGGTGTCTACCTGCAGCCTCTTGCAAGCGGATTGGGAATCAGGGTTCTCACACCGTCTGGGCGGGTTGCATCCCTGCTTGGCGCGGGTACCGGGATTGTTGCCGCGACCATAATCGGGGATGGTCTCCCAACTTGGATCATCAGTGGGACTGACAGCGCGGGAGTGGCCGCTGCGGTCAGGGCGCTCACCACCAGATCGCTGGAGCATCACTTCGCAGTCGCTGTGACTCAGAACGGCGCCCTCACGGCAGCCCCAGCGGTCGCAAGCAAATGACACAAGGGCCTCGTCCAACAGCCATCTCAGCTGCGCGAGCCGGACTGGCTGCCATCTGGTGCGGAACGCTGATGGGTCTGGCACTGGTGATTGACCATCCGGTAGGACTGGCGGCCATCCTGGTCACGGTCTGTTTCTGCGGCTGGCTTGTCGGCTGTTCAAGAGTGATGGCAAGGACTGCCAAGTACGCGGTTCCGCTTGCGGCAGTAGTTGCTTTCGTTAACGCTTTCGTTTCCAAGGACGGCGTGACAGTCCTCGCTCGTCTGGGTCACCTACCCGTTCTCGGCAGGATTGACATCACACTTGAGGCTCTCGTCTACGGGGGGATCCTCGGGCTGAGAGTTGTCACAGTCTCACTCGTTGCAGCTCTCTTTACCGCTGCAGTGGATCAAGATGAGCTCCTCAGAATCCTGAGGGGCCGGAGTGGGAGGTTTGGCCTTGCGGCAGCCGTTGCGGGGAGGCTCCTTCCTCTTCTTGCGGCGGACGGAGCGCGTATGGCCGAGGCGAGAAAGTCGCTCCCGCAGGGAGTCGGAGTCTCGCGGCTGGACCTTGTGACAGCAATCGCCACTGGAGCACTTGACCGGGCGGGTGACGCTGCCGCTGCTCTTGAACTGCGAGGGCTGGGGGATGGACCTTGCTTGGTTCCAAGACAGAAGCAACGCTGGTCTCGACACGATTTTGCCCTGATGGCCTCCAGCTTGGTTGCGATTACAATCGTCTCCGTTTCCCTGCTCGGCGGGTGGATCTCGTTCCACTCAAGCTCCCGCGTGACCGGCGCTTGGGGTTTCGGACTGCTTCTGACTGTGGCCCTGATGACGGTGGTGCTGATTGCTCCAATGCTGCAGAGGCGGGGAACGGTGCGATGAGCGGCCGGGAAGCAGTTCTTGTGCAAGGATTCTCATATCAGCATCCGGAGGGTGATTCGCCAGCCTTGAAGGACGTCAACTTGAAGGTCCTGGAGGGCGAGTTTGTTCTGCTTGCAGGTCTGTCCGGCGCGGGCAAGTCAACGCTCATTCGCGCGATGGCTGGACTCGCCCCGTCATTTGACGGCGGGACAGCAGCAGGCTCAATCACCGTCTGTGGACTTGACACGCGAGACCATGGCCCGGCCGACATCGCCCGGGTCTGCGGAACTGTGATCCAGGATGCCGAAAGGCAGGTGGTGATGAGCACTGTGCGGGCCGAGCTTGCCCTGCCACTGGAGAGTCGCGGCGGGACGCTTGCGTCGGTGGCTCGGGGGGTTGAGGAGGCAGCACTCTTGCTTGGGATAGAGGACCTCTTGGATCGCAAGCTCCAAGGGCTTTCCGGAGGAGAGCTTCAGCGTGTTGCGATCGCGGCAGCATTGGCGGTGCGACCGGAGGTGCTTCTCCTTGACGAGCCGACCGCCCAGCTCGACCCGGTCGCAGCTGACGACTTGGCCTGGACATTGCGACGGCTCAATGAGGAACAGGGGATAACGGTTCTCGTCGCTGAACAGCGCATTGAGAGACTGCTTGTAGCTGCGGATCGTGTCGCTGTCGTCTCTGAGGGAAGGGTCGTGTCTGACAGCGGACCACATGAGTTTCTGGGCTGGGCAGAGGAGAGAGCCCCGGAGCTTCTGCCTCCGACGGCAGTGCTCTTCTCCACGGCAGGACTATCGCCACTTCCCGCCTCGGTTAAGGAGGCAAGGGAATCAGTAAAAGGTCTGCTCCCCGGCCTCAAGGCAGCCGCCCAGTTGGCAGTCAGTCAAGAGCCGAAAGTTGAAAAGGGATCCAGCGGTCCGCATTTCAGGTGGAGGCGTACTGGCGACTCGCCGGCCTTGGAGCTCCGTGGAGTCTGGGATGAGCGACTTGCCGGAAAGGCGATCTTGAAAGGCGTTGATCTGAAAGTTGAGTCCGGTGAGATTGTTGCCCTGATGGGACGCAATGGCGCCGGGAAATCAACTCTGCTTCGGCACGCAGCAGGCCTCTTGACTCCTTCAAGGGGGAAGCGACATGCCGCTGAGCCCATTGCCTATCTGTCGCAGACTCCGGGCGCCTTTCTCCCCGGAGATCGTCTCGGTGACGTGGTCCCACTCCCAGTTCTTCAATCCAATGGTCTTGGAGACCTCGCCGATCGCAATCCGAGAGACCTGTCCGGTGGAGAGATTCAGCGCGCCGCGCTCGCACTTGTGACGGGCGTTCACGGAATGGACGCTCCGCGCCTCGTGCTTCTTGATGAACCCACCAGGGGGATGGATGGAATCCACATGCGGGAGCTGATCAACACGATTAGGGGATTGGCTGAGGCTGGAAGCGCAGTTCTGGTCGCCACACATGACCCCGAGCTCGCCGCGGAGGTCGCTCAACGGACCATTCTGATGGGCGAGGGAATAATCCTTTCCGACGGACCGACGTCGGATGCGCTGACGGGGGGCTGGTACTTCACGACCGAAACAGCCCGGGTGCTTGGGGGCGGCGCGCTCGTCCCAGCTGATGGGGCGCAGCTGCTGAGGGAAGCCGTTGAGACAACCCAAGGAGGGGTA
>JAPLCH010000093.1 GCA_026392325.1 Solirubrobacterales bacterium
CCCCTGACACCAGAAGTCATGCGACGCCCCGGTTTCGACCGGGGCGTTTCTTGTTGCGACAGAACTTCAGCGCAGGACGAAGTCAGTCGCGCAGAATCGCGACTACCCGTGCTGGACCAGCACTGCCGCCCACAACCTTGAGTGGGAAGGCAGCTACTTCAAAGCCTGTTGATGGCAGTTGGGCAAGGCCGGTGAGCCGTTCAATCTGGCAGTAGGCGCGATCAACTTGGTGTGCCGCCCAAAAGACGCCTGTCGCGCCTTCTGCCTTCGCCTGCTCAGCCTGCATGTGAAGCGGTGCGTCCCAACCCCAGGCGTCAATGCCCATCAGCCTGATGCCACGGTCGCAAAGCCAATGGGTTGCCTCAGCTGTAACCCCGCAGCCCTTGGCCATGTAACCGGGGTCGTCAAGAAATGCATCAGTGCCAGTGTGGATGAGCACCACATCACCAGGCTGAAGGTCATGGCCGATGCGCTCAAGTTCAGCCTCAAGGTCGGCAACTGTGACCGCGTCGCCGTCCTCCCTGCCGGTCGCATCAATCACGACGCCCGGTCCGTGAAACCAGTCAAGTGGAAGCTCGTCAATTGTCTGCGCTGGCTTGCCCTCAACCACGCTGTTGTAATGCCATGGCGCGTCAACATGGGTCGTGTTGTGAGTGCCCAAAGCGATCGTGTCAACCGCCCAGCCTTCACCATTGCGCAGCAGCTCAGTGCCAACGCCAAGCATCGTCTCAATTGACTGTGCGCCCGTCGCGTGGTCCGTGTGTTCAACCGAAACGGCAAGCAGATCCGGAGTGCCCTCAGGCGTTGACTTCAGCGGGACTGAAAGGTCAAAGTACTTCACGCTCATCGGTTTCCAGCTGAAGATTCACTCGCCGGACCGCGCGGTGGCGTGATGCCCAAGACGCGCATGGCCTTGAGGCCAAGGGAAAGCTTCTCGCGCCCCTCACTGGAGCCAACGTCAAGTCCAGACAGCTCCTTCACACGCTCAAGGCGGTACCGGACCGTGTGGCGGTGAGTGATCAGACGGGCTGCGGTAGCCCCAACGTTGCCGTCGCACTCAAGGAAGGTCGTGAGAGTGCCAACAAGGTTCGTCTCGTACTGGGTGTCGTATGCGGCGATCGGCTCGACCGTCTCGCCGTAAAACGACCTCAGCTCACCGGGATCTTCTGTCATCGCTCGAAGCACAAGTCTGTAGGCGCCCGTCTCCTCAAAGCCGAGTGACTGACGGTCCTCATCACCCTCAACCACATTGGCCGCGAGCAAGGCCTCCTTCGCTGCCCTTGCAAGACCTGCAGCCCCATCAGCCCGGCCACTTCTGCCAATTGCAAAACCAAACCCGGGAAGCCCGGCGGTCAGGTCGCGCTGGAGCGCGTCTGCAACAGCTCTTCCAGACTCACCATCAGGGTCTGGGACAAGAATCAGGACTTCGCCATCAGTGCCAATGTGGGCGCTGTGGGCCGCAAGCGCACCAGGCCTTGACCCACGAGCAGCGCGCTCAGCCACGGCGAGCAGCCGTGGACGCCAATCGTCCCCGGATGCGACCCTCGCGTGGGCGCGAACGACAAGGAGCGTGACGCCATCCTCAACCCGAAGTCCAAGCTCTGCAGCCCGGGCGTTCCCATCAGCCGGATCAATGATCGAATCTGAAAGTGCGTCCTCCAAGAATGTGTTGAGCGCAGCCTGACTCGCCCGTTCGGGAGCGCGGATGCGTTCAACCTCACCCGCGACAACCGCTGCAACCAGCCGATGGAGCGAGACGTCACCATCGTGGCGGCGTTGCCTGAGACGCAATCGGCCAACATCAGCGTCACCGACTCGAAGCTCGATCGTCTCAACCCCTTCAACGTCCTGAAGGAGAGCTCGCTCATCCGCAGTGGATCTGGCGGCCACTGCGAGAACCGTGCCTCCGCGGTCAATGAGAACAAGGCTTGCATCAAGAACGCGTGATGCGGCACGCACGATCTCCGGCAGGCCCGCCCCATCCTCCACCGCTGTGGTCAGTGCGTCCAGGGCCGCTAGCCCCGAGTTTTGCTCGGTTCCGGAGGGCATCACCTTCAAGGCTACCTACCACGGGTCAATTGCCGATGAATCGCGAGAATCCGGACGGCAATCTGTCCCACTCACAGAGACCGGAAAAAGCGCAGATCAGGTGATCTGTGGCCAGAGCCAGATGATTGCGATCCCGATGCCAACTCCCAGCGCAGCAAAAACCGCGAAGGCGGAGACGCCGAGGAACACGGCTGCAACACGGGGCCATGTGCCCTCACGAGCAGCGACCCCTGGCAGGGCAACAAACTTAAGAAACAAAGCGATTGAACCCACGATCGCGAGGGCTACGACAATCTGGGTGATCAGAAGATTGCTCATTGGACTTCCTCGATCGTGGCAGATCGGGGCGACGCAGTGCAAGCAATTGCACCCGGAACCCTGCCACCAAGGGCCTCGGCGGCCGCAGCTGCCCGCATTGGACCTTCGTTTCCGTGGAAGTAGCCGATCACAGTTGGACCCGAGCCCGTGACAAACGCCTGATCCGCACCGGCCTCACGAGCCTCACTCAAGGCCTCTGACACTGACGGCTCAAGCACTGCCGCCGCCGGGCCGAGGTCGTTCACTCCAAGCAGCTCCGGCGGGAATCCCCAACCTTCGTCCTTGGCAGCGGCCTGGAGGGACTCTGAGATCAGGTCAAGGTCAGCTTGGCTGCGCCGCAAGCCCATCTCACCCGCCTGCCTGAAAACGACCGGAGTGGACAACCCCGCGTTCGAAGGCAGGATCAGATAGCCGGCTGTCTGGGGAGTTGGAAGCTGAAGGACCTCAGTGCCTGTCCCGCGTACAAGTGTTGGCCCACCGTGGAGGAGGGGTGGCACATCCGCGCCAAGCGTTGGGGCGATTTCCGTGAGGAGAGCGTCGTCCTCGCGGCCAGAGAACGCTGCAACCAGACGGAGCGCTGCGGCCGCATCGGCTGACCCACCGCCCATTCCGGCTGCCACTGGGATCCTCTTCTTAATGGTCACGCGGACCGGGGCACCATCCCAGCCGCTCAAGGAACGCCATGAGGCAATCGCCTTGGACGCAAGGTTGTCTCCCTCAACTCCAGGACAGACAACCTGATCCGAGTCGCCGGTCGAAGCCTCGATCGTCACCGTGTCAGCGAGGTCAAGCGGCAGGACTGCGCTGACCAGCTCGTGGTACCCATCCTCGCGCAGCGGGCCAAGGATCAGGCAGAGATTGAGTTTGCCGAAGGCCCTCGTCGCAAGCCGTCTGTCTGGAGTGGTGCCATCAGCCATCTGGGGTGATTCTCCCCGCAAGGTCAACGAACTGCGTCGGTGAGAGCGTCTCCGCCCGAGCATCCGCGGGCAGGCCCATGTCCACAAGAGCCTCACGCAAGGCGTCACGGACGACCGAGTCTCCGCCCGAACCCAGCGAGACGGAGCGAGCCAGCGCCTTGCGGCGATGTGCAAAGGCGGCACGGACAAGCTTGCGAACACTCGCGGGAACAGCAGGCCGCTCACGGTCAAGCCTCACGATCACCGAGTCCACATTGGGAATTGGACGGAAGACGGTCCGAGAAACCTGCCGCACGACCTTCACCCGACAGGACAGCTGGGCGACAACCGATGGCGCACCATAAGCCTTCGAACCAGGGCTGGCCGCGAGGCGATCGCCGACCTCCTTCTGAACCATGCCAACCCACGTGCGGCACTCAGGCAGCGCAGGTATCGAATCGAGAATCAGTGGTGCTGCAATTCCGTAGGGAAGGTTGGCAACAAGCTTGGTTGGGGCAGGATCCAGAGCGCCAAGGTCCATCTGCATCGCGTCAGCGAAGTGAACGGTCACATTGTCGAAGGGTGCCACCGCATCAAGCAATGCCTCTTTGAGGTTCGGGTCAATCTCAACCACATGAAGGTGCTTGACCTGCGGTGCCAGATGCTCACTCAGAATTCCGAGTCCGCCGCCAACCTCCAGCACCACGTCATCAGCACCGACCTCAGCCTCACGGGCAACGACCTGAAGCATGTTCGCGTCGATCAGGAAGTTCTGGCCGAGCTCGCGGTTGGGCCTGACTCCCCCAGCCCGCATTCGCTCAAGGGACGCTGCTACCCGGCGCTCGCCGTTCACCAGCCAAACACCTCAGCTGCTGCCGCCTCAACAGACGCATCCAACTCGTCCGCACTGACCCTCCGCTCGGCGGCCACAACCGCTGCTGTGTGGACAACATTCGCAGGCCGGTTGCGTTCCTTGCGAACAACCTGCGGCGACAGGTAGGGAGCGTCAGTTTCAACCAGAAGCCTGTTGGCGGGCACTGCAATCGAAGCGATCCTGAGGTCCTCTGCTGACGGATACGTGACGTTGCCGGCGAAGCTGATCCACCAGCCGCGCTCAACACACTCAGCAACCCTGTCGGCCATCGAGAAGCAGTGCAAAATCACGCGCAACCCTTGCGCGTGCTCATCAAGAATCGCAAGGGTCTCCTCGTCCGCCGCGCGAGTGTGGATCACAAGAGCCTTGTCCAAATCCCTCGCAATTGAACAGTGCGCGATGAACGCCCTCTGCTGGTCATCAAGCGGTGCGTTGTCCCGGAAAAGGTCAATGCCCGTCTCTCCAATCGCGACGCACGCCGGGTCTGCTGCAAGCTCGCGCAGCCACGCCTCATCTGCCGCAGAGAAGCCGGTCGTACTATTCGGATGCAAGCCAACCGCGGCATAAACAACTCCCGGGTAAGCCCTGGCTGCCTCAAGCGCCTTCTCACAGCTCTCACGGTCAGTTCCGACGGTGAGCATCTTCACGACTCCGGTCGGTCGCAGCGCCGCAGCCGCCCACGACACGTCGTCCTCGCCAAGCGCCCCGAGCAGGCGGGTTGTCGAATCAGGCATGAACGAGTGCAGCGAAACGGTTATCACCCGGACTCCTTCGATCAGCGTCGCGAGGACTTGATCAAGGCGCTCCGCCTGGGACTCGTCCTTGGCAAGCGTCCATGGTGCCGTCTCTTCGACATAGCGATTGAGCCGCCTGATTCTTTTCCAAACGGACTCCAACGCCTGGGTGGGTTCAACCTTGTCGAGCAGCGCGGCCACATCAGTCGAGATTCCACCAAGGTCCTCGACAAGAGCCGGGTCAAGTGCAACCTCAGGAACAACACGCTCACGCCACTTGCCAACCATCGCAATGGTGCGACTTGCAAGGTTGCCGAAGTCGTTTGCGAGCTCGGTTTCATATCGAGTTTCGAAACCCTCAGTACTGACGGTCCCATCCCCGCCGAACTGGACTTCACGCATCAGGTAGAAGCGCAGAGCGTCAGCCCCAAACCGGTCCATGACCTCAAAGGGATCAAGCACGTTGCCGAGAGACTTGGACATTTTCTCGCCGTCCATCAGCAGGTAGCCGTGTACGACAAGTGACTTCGGGAGTTCAAGTCCAGCTGCCATCAGGATCGCGGGCCAGTAGACCGCGTGGAACTTGAGGATGTCCTTCCCAACAAGCTGCACTGCGGCCGGCCAGTAGCGGTCAGTCAAATCCTCTCCCTCACGGGCGAAGCGAAGTGCGGTGATGTAGTTCAGCAGCGCGTCAAACCAGACGTAGAACACTTGAGTCTCATCCCACGGCACCGGAACGCCCCATGTCAGCCCGGAGCGGGAACAGGAAATGTCCCGCAAGCCTGAGCGAATGAACGAGAGTGCCTCATTGCGTCGCTCGGCGGGACGCACAAACTCAGGCTGTTCTTCAAAAAGACGTTCAAGGTCATCCTGAAAAGCGGAGAGCCGGAAGAACCAGTTCTCCTCCTTTTCCAAGGTCAGCTCAATGCCGTGCACGGGACATGTGTTGCCCGGCCCAGTCTCCTGATCAGTCTTGAAATCAGCGCACCGCGGGCAGTAGAGGCCTTCGTACTCGCCCTTGTAGATGTGACCTGCGTCGTAAATGGACTGCATGACATCGCGGACCGCAGCGACATGGCGTGGGTCGGATGTTCTGATGAAGTAGTCGTTGCTCGCCTCAATTCGGGGCATGAGCGCGGAGAACTTGGCCGAGTTTCGATCCGCAAGCTCGCGCGGCTCGATGCCTTCAGCCTCTGCTGCCAGGGCAACGGGCTCTCCGTGTTCATCCGTCCCAGTGAGGAAGAAAACGTCCTCTCCACGCTGACGCATGTGACGGGCGAGGATGTCAGCGGCGATCGTCGTATAGGCATGCCCAAGGTGCGGCTGGGCGTTTACGTAGTAGATCGGAGTGGTTGTGTAATACGTCACGGGCCACCAAATCTAGTCGGCGGGGGAACCGCCGTCAGTCCGAGTCGTCGCGGGCGGAGTAAAGATCGTTCGCGCGCAGGCCCGTAAGGCCGGCTATCACCCGTGCGGCTGTGCGGGGACGGGCACCCTCCGCGACCAGCTCGCGGACCGCTTTCAAGGCTGCCTCCGAGTCGAACTCACGCTCGGCCGGAGGACCGATCACAACGGTGATCTCGCCCTTCACATCGCGCCCGGCAAGTTCAGTTGCGACCTCTGCTGCTGTTCCGCGGATCGCCTCCTCATGGATCTTCGTCAGCTCGCGGCAGACAACAACCTGGCGTTCGGGCTCCACTTCTGCAAGCTGGGTGATCGTTGCCGTGATCCGCTTAGGCGAGTCAAATGCGACCAGCGTTTCGCGCGATTCGTCAAATACCCGCTTCAGGTCACCCGGTCTGCGCGGCAGGAAACCAATGAACCTGAACGAGTCCGCTGGAAGTCCAGACAGCACCAGGGCCGTCGTGACCGCTGTCGCACCGGGCAAAACCTCCACGCGCAGTCCTTCCTCAATGCAGGCGCGAACCAGCAGAAACCCGGGGTCTGAGACGACGGGCGTCCCAGCATCAGAGACCAGCACGACAGTCCCTCCGTCTCTCACCTTGCGGATCAACCCTGCCGCTGAGCTCCGCTCGTTTTTGTCGTGCAAGGCAATCGGCCGTGCATCAATCCCGAGGTGTTCGAGCAGTATCCGCGTGCGCCGTGTGTCTTCGCTTGCGACAACGTCCGCGCTGCGCAACGCCTCGACGGAGCGCTGGGTGATGTCACCAAGATTTCCAATTGGGGTTGGGCAAACGACAAGGCATCCCGCCGGGCTTCCAGCCTCAGAAATCACGCTGCGAGACCCTCTACAAAACCTTGCCGAGCCAGCAGCGATGCGCCCAAGAGCCCAGCGTCAGCCCCGAACTTCGCAAGCTCGACTCGCATTGAAGAGGCGGGTGGCATTCCACGCTCACGCAAGACCGCGCGGGCTGGCTCCAAGAGCAGCTCTCCTGCGGCCGCCATTCCACCGCCTACAACGACAAGTTCCGGGTCGAGCAGGTTGGCTATTGAAACCAGACCAATGCCAAGCCAATGACCAACCGTGCCAAGCGCATCCAAGGCTGCCAAGTCACCATCGTGGGCGAGTTCAACTACCCGAGCGCCGCGAAGTGGCCCTTGCGAAGCTGCATGTCCAAGCCCACTCTCCGGGCGTGCGACTGCCACTCGCTCCGCCTCTCGCTCAAGAGCGGGACCACTGACCCTCGTCTCCAGGCATCCTCGCCCAGGACAGCCAGCACCACAGGTCAGCCCAGTGGGGTCAACCGGGATGTGACCGAGCTCCCCGGCTGAGCCGTGACTGCCACGACGGATCTGCCCATCAATAATCAGTCCAGCGCCAATCCCCGTCCCCAGCGTCATCACGATTGCGTTGTCCACTCCCAATGCGGCCCCTGCCTGATGCTCTGCAATCGCAGCGCAAGTGGCGTCGTTGTCGGCAAAGACGGGAAGTCCAATTCGCTCCGCCAGAAGATCCTCAATTGCCAAATCAGCAAGCGGCAGGTGGACCGACCTCACGACCCGCCGAGACTCACGGTCGAAGGTCGCTGGGACACCAATTCCAACCGCTATCGGCTCATCTGCAATGCCATGTCTGCATTCCTCAACCGCCGCAACGATGACGTCCAACAGGTCCGGGCGTGACAGGCCGGCGACATCACGACGAACGCGGGAACGGATTCCCAAGTCCGCGTCAAGCACGCCAGCAAGCACCTTGGTCCCCCCAAGATCAACGCCAATTGTGCTGCCAGTGACCACAAGACCACTATAAGTGCGACCCCCGGTGATCGGTGCTCGGTGCAGTTGATTCGGGATGCTTCCGCCGGACGCGCCAAGATGGACCCAAGTGACTGAACCTGACTACACCCTCTACAGGACCCGACCGAAGGGCATCCGTGAACGGATGGCTGGAGGAGACGCGCCCGTTGCGCCCCCTTCAAGGACGCCAGAACCAAAGCAGAGGGGCGGCAAGAAGCCGATCAAACCCAAGCGTGTTCTGAAGACCGTTCTCATCTGTCTTGCCGGATGGGTCGCGCTTTCGTTTGTCCTCTTCTGCGTCAGCGCCCAGATCAGATCTGGTGAAGGCATCAGCCCGAGCGCTGATGCGGCCCTGTCGCACGGTGGCCTTCCGCCATTCCTTCCAACCACAATCCTCGTCCTCGGTTCAGACAAACGGCCCAAGGGCTCCAAGGAACCAGGCGCTGCCGCCTCCGGTGAACGCTCCGACACCATCATGCTCATCCGGCTTGGCGGCGGCCAATCATCGAAGCTGTCAATTCCACGGGACACCGTCGTACCAATCCCCGGGCATGGAGAGGACAAGATCAATGCAGCTTACGCATATGGCGGGGCTGCCCTTTCCATCAAGACAATCTCTGACTGGACTGGCATAACCATTGACCACCTTGTGGAAATTGACCTGGCGAATTTCCCCAAGTTCATTGACGCCCTCGGAGGCATTGATGTCAAGACACCGTGCGTCATTTCGGACATCAACGGGGGAACGCGCAACGGCGGAGTGTCAATCCGCTTGAAGGCGGGAGAGAACCATCTGAATGGCAAACAGGCCCTCGCTTTTGCAAGGACGCGCCACAACCGTTGCGTTGCCGGCTATGACGACATTGACCGAGCGAAAGCCCAGCAACTGATGCTCGGAGGGATGCGCGGCCGCCTGTTCAGCATCGGAGCGTTCGTCCGCCTCCCATGGGCCTCATGGAAAGCGCCGCAAGCAATCCGAACTGACATGGGAGCCCCAGGCTTGCTGGGCGTGATGACTGCACTCACCTTCTCTGGTTCACCACCACCAAAGGTCATGAAGCCGACTGGTGCCGTAACGCTGCCAGGGGGCGGAGCAGGATTGACCGTGGACGATTCAGCAAGGCAACGAGCCGTGGATCAGTTCCTCAACGGCTGAGTGAAACAGTCGCTCTAGCGACTGTCCGAGCCTTCAGGTCAGTCGGACTTCTTCTTCGGAGCAGGCTTGTCAGCCGACTTGCTCTCCGACTTCTTCTTGGAACCCGATTCAGTGGACGAAGAAGAGTCACTTGACTTTGTGGAGTCTGAAGTGGATGAGCTTGAGCTGGTCGAATCCTTCTTGGCCGCCTTCTCCCGCTGACGCTTCTTCGTTCCATAATCGGTGTTGTAAAAGCCCTTGCCCTTGAAATGAATTGAGGGAGCGAAGAGAATCCGCTCAGCGGGCGCCCCGCACTCCTCACACTTTGTCAGCGCGTCGTCGGCCATCCGCTGGATTACCTCAAACTGGTGGCCCTTCTCGCACTTGTATTCATATACAGGCATTGGGCGCGAGTATAGGCGGGCTGGGCCGGCAAGTGGCGTCAAGGCGATAAGGTCGCGAGCGTCCGGCAAACGAAGCCTTCAGGAGAAACCGATGTCAGCAACCCCTCAGGAAACACTCGGCAAGTCGCTCACACTCCCTTGTGGGGCAACTGTTGGGAACCGCTTTGGGAAGGCTCCGACAAGCGAACATCTCGCGGAACGCAGCGGTGATCCGGGGCGTGAGCTTCAGGCGCTCTATCGCATCTGGTCAGAGGGCGGCTGTGGGCTAATCATCACCGGGAATGTGATGGTCGAGCGCCGTAAGTTCGAGGCTCCGCGCAACCCTGTCTTCGATGTAAAGACTGACCCTGAGGCAGTGAAGGCTTACTCCAGCGCGGCCAAGTCAGCTGGCAACCTTGCGATCGTCCAGATCAGCCACCCGGGCCGCCAACAGCAACGTGGTCGCGGAAGGCCTGTTGCTCCCTCAGCTGTGAAGTTGGGCGCGCCAGCCCTGCTCTTCGGCAAGCCACGGGAACTGAGCGACGGTGAAATCCAGAACCTCATCGTCCGCTTCGCCCAAGCGGCGAGGATCGCCGTTGATGGTGGCTTTGACGGGGTGGAACTTCATGCCGCCCACGGATACCTGATCAGCCAGTTCCTTTCTCCCATCGCCAACCAGCGGACTGACAAGTGGGGTGGAAACTTTGAGAACAGGGCCCGGTTCCTGCTTGAGGTCCTCAAGGCCGTCCGTGAGGAAATCGGACCGGAGAAGATAATTGCCGCCAAGCTGAACTCCGCTGACTTCCAGAGGGGCGGGTTTGACAATGAGGACTCAATCGCAACTGCCAAGTTGCTTGAGGCCGCCGGCTTGGACCTGCTCGAAGTATCGGGCGGGACATATGAGGACCCGGCCATGTTGACCGAGCTTCCAAAACGCGAGAGCACTATCGCCCGGGAGGCCTACTTCCTCGAGTTCGCAGAGAAGCTCCGCGGCCAGACAAAGCTTCCGCTGATGGTCAGTGGCGGCTTCCGATCCTCCGAGGCCATGACCGCAGCTGTCGCCTCGGGCGCAACGGACATGGTTGGCCTTGCTCGACCCCTGACTCTGATGCCAGACTTGCCAAACCGGGTTTTGGCAGGTGAGTCACTTCGCGCTCGGGACGTAGAGCCTCGCTCACGGGTGAAGTTTGCCGATGCGTTCATGGGCTCCTCTTGGCACAACCAGCACTACGCGCGCATGGCAAACGGCAAGCCGGGCGAAGACGGCCGGGGAGCGATTGCCACTCTCGCAATCGGGACTGCGCGCCTGCAGCGGGACGCCGCACTCTACGGCCGCGGTTAGAGTCCAAGACATGGCCACTGAAGGACTGACAATGGACAAGATCGTTGCGCTCGCAAAACGGCGTGGTTTTGTCTTCCCTGCATCCGAGATCTACGGCGGCATCGGGTCCACATACGACTACGGCCATTACGGCGTGCTGCTCAAGACAAATGTTCGTGATGCTTGGTGGCAGTCGATGCTCCGGGAGCGCGACGACGTGGTGGCACTCGACTCGGCGATCATTCAGAACCCTCGCGTCTGGGAGGCCTCCGGCCACCTTGCCGGCTTCACCGACCCAATGGTGGACTGCCGAACTTGCAAGATGCGCTTCCGCGCCGACCACATTGACCAGCTGCCTTGCGGCAAGAAGCCTTCCAAAACAGCGGGTGAGGGCAGCGAGTGTGACCTGACAGAGGCTCGGGATTTCAACCTGATGTTCCAGACGACCATGGGCGCTGTGAAGGAAGAAGGCGCGACCGTTTACCTGCGTCCCGAAACTGCCCAGGGAATCTTCGTCAACTTCAAGAATGTTCTGCAGTTCGCTCGCAAGCGTCCACCGTTCGGCATCGCCCAGACTGGCAAGAGTTTCCGTAACGAGATCACCCCCGGCAACTTCATCTTCCGCACCCGAGAGTTCGAGCAGATGGAAATGGAATTCTTTGTTCCGCCCGACGAGGCCGACAAGTGGTTTGAGCACTGGTGCGAGCAGCGCATGAACTGGTATTTGGAACTTGGCATCCGGCCGGCGCACCTTCGTCTTCGGGCACATGAGAAAACTGAGCTTTCGCATTATTCGTCAGCCACGAGCGACATTGAGTACCACTTCCCAATCGGATGGTCCGAGCTTGAGGGAGTCGCAAACCGTGGAGACTTTGACCTTCTGGCCCACGCTGCTGCTTCAGGTGAAAAGCTCGAGTGGAGCGACCCGCAGAAGGGCGAGAAGTACGTGCCCCATGTGATCGAACCGGCCGCCGGGGCAGACCGCGCAATGCTTGCTTTCCTCTGTGACGCGTATGACGAGGAAGAGGTTGAGGGTGAGATCCGCACAGTGCTGCGCCTTCACCCGAGACTCGCTCCGGTGAAGGTTGCCGTGCTTCCCCTGATGCGCAAGGACGGTCATCCAGAGAAGGCCAAGGAAATCCATGCCGCACTTCGCTCACGGATGAACACTGAGTACGACGAGGGCGGTTCCATCGGCAAGCGCTATCGCCGCCAAGATGAAATTGGGACTCCTTTCGCCGTCACAGTTGACCACCAAACAATTGAGGATGGAACCGTCACAGTGCGTGAGCGGGATTCCCTTGAGCAGGTCCGCTTGCCCATCGAGGGCCTTGCGGAAGATCTTGAAAATAGACTCCGGGCACCTTGGGTTTCACCCAAGCCCGACGTCGCGCCTGCCTGACAGCCATTATTCGCGTCATGGATGACGCTGAGGCGACAGACCACACCGCCTTGAGATCTCCTCCAAGCCTACGAGCCGGCCTTGGCTTGGCATTGGCAATCTTCGCAGGTCTGTCTCTGACAGTGGTCGGAGTGGTGCTCTGGAATGTGATTGTCAACGGCGCCCACTGGACCGGCGCGCTGGGCTATGTGTTCGACTCGATGCAGTACC
>JAPLCH010000180.1 GCA_026392325.1 Solirubrobacterales bacterium
GCGGAGTCTGCTGCTGAGAGAGCATCTGGCCAGAGTGCTCCCGGATCAGGATCCAGACCAAGGAGAATCTGAGATTCGCGAGCGGCTACCGCTTCGCTTAGGCGATCGCCGAAAGGGGCAGCGGTACCGATGTTTTCTAACACCGGTCCGCCCCCTTCGGTCCCAAGGCCAGTGGCCTCGGTTGCTACTTGACAGCCTTTTTAAGGGCCGCGCCAGCCGAGAACTTCGGCGCCTTCGACGCCGCGATCTGGATGGTTGCTCCCGTTGCCGGGTTGCGACCCGTGCGGGCCTTGCGATGGCTGATTGAGAACTTGCCAAAACCGGTCAGCGCAACTTCGCCGCCCGACTTCAGGGTCTTCTCAATTGTTGCGATGACACCGTCAACTGCATCACCAGCGTCCTTCTTTGACAGTCCTGCCTCGGCAGCAACTGCTTCTACGAACTCTTGCTTGTTCACCTGCTCCTCCTTAAGAGGTCGTGGTCAGTGCGGTTTTCTAACAGCGACTTCGGACGAAAGACAGGCAAAACGCCGGATGGAGGTCCACAATGCCTCTCATGACGCTAGAAAAAAGTGCTTGGCTTTTCGCCGTTTTAACCTCTTGGACTGTCGCCGCCGTGTTGTTCTTCAGCGGCTACGAGGGTTACGGGTGGGTGGCTCTGGCTGTTGGTGTTGCAGCGTCCATCAACCTCCTCGGGGACTCGAACGAAACTGATTGAAACAGCCCGTATTCCCCGTCAGGACAGGGAATTCAGGTGTTCCATGAGTAGATTCGCAGCAATCCCGCGGTGACTTATCCGGTCCTTTTCCTGATCTGAAAGGTCGGCCATTGTCCGAACACCGTCACCGTTCTCCGGAATGAACACAGGGTCGTAGCCAAAGCCCTTGCTCCCTGAGCGCGTGGCGGACATTGTCCCGTTGCAGCGTCCTTCAAATATTTTTCCAATTTTCGCGATCGGGTCGACTATTGCGATCGAACAGACATATGTCAGCCGTCCCCCTGCTGGCACTCGCTCCTCTAGTAATTCGAGGTTTTGATCGTCGCTTGCCGTCTCTCCAGCGAACCTTGCAGAGCGAATCCCAGGGGCGCCGGCCAACTCCTCTGCCTCTATTCCGGAGTCATCAGCGATCGCAATACTGCCGGTTGCCGTCGCAGCTGCCCACGCTTTGCCAAGTGCATTCTGGGCGTAAGTTGTTCCCACCTCAGGGGGCAGTTCAACCCCAGGAGGAAGCCCTTCAAGAACCATCCCTGGCAGAAGGCGTGAGAACTCGAGGACTTTGTGGTCGTTACCTGTTGCCAGGATGAGGGAATGGGGCCCTCTGCTCACTGGCTTACGGCTGCTGCCTGTGCTGCAAGAAGGTCTGTTATTCCGCCAGAAGCGAGCTCCAGAAGGTCATCCAGGTGAGCGCGGGAGAGCGGAGTGCGCTCACTCGTCGCCTGGACTTCCACAAGCCCGCCGTTACCGGTCATAACCACGTTGGCATCAACCTCAGCCGTTGAATCCTCTGAATAGTCAAGGTCCAGGAGCGGGATTCCTCCGACAACGCCGCAGGAAACTGCTGCGATTCCACCATCGGTCATCGGGTCCTTCTCAAGCTGGCCACCCTCAAGCAGTCCCTTGAATGCAAGCGCAAGTGCCACTCCTGCCCCTGTAATTGAGGCACAACGGGTGCCGCCGTCGGCTTCAAGCACGTCGCAGTCAACCCAAACGCTGCGCTCGCCGAGAGCGTCAAGGTCGACAACAGCTCGCAGTGAACGCCCGATAAGGCGCTGAATCTCAATGGTGCGTCCATCCTGCTTGCCCCTGCTGGCATCGCGCTTCTTGCGCTCTCCAGTTGACGCAGGAAGCATGCCGTACTCGGCGGTAACCCATCCTCGTCCACTTCCGGCCATCCAACGGGGAACCTTCTCCTCAATTGAAGCGGTGCAAATCACTCTTGTTCCACCACAGCTGATCAGGGCTGAACCTGCCGCCGTGCTTACAAAACCTGGTTCGATGGTTACGGGCCTGAGTTGTGCTGACTCGCGCCCATCATTTCTGCTGCCGCTCATGTGAGATCTCCACTGTCGAGGATTACTCGCTCGACACTACCCAGAGGGAGCTGCAGGAAGCGTTCTCCCACCTCACGGAAGGCGTCAGGGTCTCCAGTGCATGAGAAGGAGTATCTGCCCTCAGGACCGCCAGCTGGCTTGAGAATGTTGTTGATTGAGAGTGCATGCTCAACCCGACGGGAGACAGCGTCACCGGAGGTGATGATCCGGACTCCTGGCCCGAGTGTCCGCTGAAGCAAAGGCCGGATCAGGGGATAGTGGGTGCAGCCGAGGATCACGGTGTCCACCTTGGCCTCGATCAACGGCTCGCAGTAACGACGGACCATCTGCACTACCTGATCGTCGAATGGTGAACCAGACTGGATCACGGGGGCCAGATCCGGGCAGGCAACGGCAACTACCTGTGTATGAGGATCCGCTGCGGCGATTGCCCGCTCGTAGGCGCCGCTTTCAGTGGTTGCAGTGGTCGCAAGAAGCCCGATGCGGCCGGTCTTGGTTGCTGCAGCGGCGAGTACCGACTCGGGCTTGATCACTCCAATCACGGGGACAGTTGAGCCGCTGTCCTCAAGGCGTTGGCGCAAGTCATCAAGTGCTGCCGCGGTAGCCGAGTTGCAGGCAATCACGAGGAGCTTCGCGCCCCGTTCAATCAGGTGCGCAGCTATCTCCCCAGCGAAGTCCCTCAGCTCATCCACCGTCCTGCCTCCGTATGGAAACCTCGCGGTGTCACCCAGATAGAGGTAATCCTCTCCCGGGAGGCTGACCAAGAGTTCGTGAAGAACGGTCAGCCCTCCAACCCCGGAGTCGAAGACGGCAACTGGCAGGTCCATTGTTTCTGTCTGGGTCACGGTCAAGAGTTTGCCGCAGTCAGGGCGACAAGCAGGTCACTGCACGGTGTCAAGCGCCTTCTTCATTTGTTTCACGATTGCTTCCGCGATGCCCGAGGCTCCAAACTGCTTGCCTCTCGTTGCGGCAACCACGCCGGCCAACACAGCTCCGACAAGAAGTATCAATGCCACATATTCGACGGTCCCCTGCCCTCGCGTTCCAGTCACGAATCTGAACCCAATGGCGTGCGCCCTGGCAAAAACCTTGTAGACCATTCCCGCTCCCTGTTTGCCGGCCACGCCCATCGCGACCTCGGTAAAGGATCGCCCTCGGCTCACTACACATGGGGTCGTCTCTGCGACAGAACAGCGCCGGATACGCTGCAGCTTCGCGCGATTCTGCCGGACACAAGTAGGCTCGGATTGCTTTGAAGGCACTTGTCGTGACCAACATGTGGCCGACGGATGAGAATCCCGCATTGGGAATTTTCGTCTCCGATCAGGTCGACGCACTGCGCAGATCAGGCGCCGACGTCGACGTGTTCTCTTTTCCGCACGGAGGGCTCCTTGCCTACCTCAAGGCAGCAGCCAGGCTTGCTTCGCAGCGACGAGGCCGCTACGACATCGTCCATGCCCACTTTGGACTCTCCGCTTGGGTCGCCCTCGGGGCAAGAGGCAAAATCCGTGCGGTTACTTTTCACGGAACGGACCTAGCCCATCCCAGGAGCCGAAAGCTGTCTCTCAAGGCGCTCCGCTTCATTGATATGCCAGCCGCCGCATCCGAGCAGCTGGCGGCTTCTATCCCACGCGATGCAACAAACAAACGGATTGAAGTACTTCCCTGCGGTGTCTCCATGGACAGGTTCCAGCCGATGGACAAGCAAGCTGCAAGGGCTGAACTCAGTCTCCCGCTAGATAAGCGAATCATTCTCTTTCCGTCCGACCCAGCCCGACCCGAGAAGCATTTCGACCGGGCCCAAAAGATTGCCGATGCGACCGGGGCAATCCTGGTCACGCTCGGGGGCATTCCCCCAGCAGAGGTCCCTATCCGCATCAGTGCAGCGGACCTTGTCCTGATCCCCTCCGAGAGAGAGGGATTTGGGTTGGCCATCCTTGAAGCCCTTGCATGCGAGACCCCGGTCATTTCAACTCCAGTGGGAATCGCCCCGAGTGCAACAGCGGGAGTCCAGGGAGCGCACGCAGTGGAGTGGGACCAAGCGGCGTGGGAGCGGCTCGCTGAGCGCGCATTCACTGAAGGAGTGACAACCGGTGGCCGTAATTCCGCATCGCGCTGGTCAAGCGAAGCCTGCGCAGTGCAGGTAATCGGCGCGTGGACTCGTGCGATTGCTGCTTCCA
>JAPLCH010000017.1 GCA_026392325.1 Solirubrobacterales bacterium
CGTCATTGACAATGGGTTCAAGCTGCTCTGGGGTTACACCGACGAGTGTCAGCTCTACTGGAAGGTGTTGCCGGAGTGCCTCAAACGCCCGGAGCAGTACTGGCAGTCCCTTGCGCTCCACCGCTTGTCCGATAAAGAGAATCTGCAGTGCTTCGCCCCTCTGCGGCTTTGTTGGTCGCGCAGCTGGAACAGCAGTGCCATTGGGAATGATGGTGTAGCGACCGCCGTAGAACCGCTTGGCCGTCCATTCCGCAGCATGCGAAACAGCAATTCGTGCGTGAAGGTGGTTGAGCCTTGCCGCGCCGCCCAAGGCGACTGCAAGTTCTCCGCGTATGCGTGGAATGTGCCAACTCGCGCGCCAGCTGGGGCCGAACAGGAGTCCCAGCCAACCACTGGGGCTACGGGCTCATGGATGTGAACGATGTCGAATTTTCCCGCTTTCAGTTCCCTGCGCAGCTTCACCGCGCCCGATGGGTTGATCATCAGGTTGGAGACCGCTCCGTTGGCTGGAACACCTACTGTCCCGGCGATTGGAACGAGCCATTCGGGGACTGGACGCACTTGCGGCTCAGCTCCACGGTGGAAGAACTTTGAGCGCCGCGTCGGGGGGTCAAGCGGCGCAAATACGCGCACATCATTACCTGCGTCCATCAGGGCCCCTGCGAGCCCTTCGACGTGACTCATAACTCCCCCGGGGTAGGTCCAGGAGTAGGGCGAAACCACCGCGATACGCACCTGCGGAGCGTACCAGCGGGAGCGGGCCGCCCCGGATTGAGACCGTGGCTTCCCTATGATTGACGGAGAGCTTCAGCGGAGATCCCCCACCAAGGAACCGAGACGAGAATGCCTTCACGCCATGTAGTCAAATTCACTTTCCTCAAGGTTGATCCGGCTTGGCGCAGACTCCCTGAAGAGGAGCGCCGTGAGCACAAGTTGGAGTTCATGGCGGCGTGCGAGGACTTCGCTGACGGACACCTGCTCCGTGCATTCTCGACCGTCGGTACGCGTGGCGACTGTGACGCGCTGATCCTCAGTCAGGCGGAGAACCTGGAACGGATTCACGAGCTGCATGTAACGCTCAACCAGAGCGGCCTGATGAAGTGGTGCACGATCCCTTACTCCTACCTTGCGATGACGAAGGAGTCCGAGTACTCCGATGAGCACAGGCTTGAGATCCGCGAGGGACATTCCAAGTACCTCTTTGTCTACCCGTTCGTGAAGACGCGTGAGTGGTTCCAACTGCCAGCAGACGAGCGTTGGCGGATCATGCAGGAGCACATCACCGTGGGCAAGGAATTCCCGATGGTTGACCTCAACACGTCCTACTCCTTTGGCCTTGACGATCAGGAGTTTGTTGTTGCGTTTGAGACTGACAACCCGGCTGATTTCCTTGACCTTGTGCAGCGCCTTCGGACAACAGAGTCTGCGATTTACACCCTTCGTGACACACCAACATTCACTTGTGTCGCCGGATCGCTGGAGCGCGTCCTTGGCGCGCTTGATGGCGATGTTGTCGTCGGCTGACCAACCTCCCCCGTATAAGGAACATGATGAGCACCACCGCCCCTGACCCGAATGAGGTTCTTGACATCACCGTGATCGGCGCTGGCCCCGTGGGCCTTTCAGCTGCGTTTTGGGCTGGAATGCGTGAGGCAAGTGTGAGGATCATTGACTCGCTCCCTGAGATTGGCGGGCAGCTGACCACCTTGTATCCCGAAAAGTGGATTTTTGATGTTCCTGGCCACACGAAGATCATGGCCAAGGATCTCGTGGGTCAGCTCAAGCAGCAGGCTCTTGAACAGTTCGATGTTCCGGTTCACCTGGAGACAACTGCGGAAAAGATCAGTTGGGAAGAGGACGACGAGGGTCGGATTGTCGTGCTTCACACTGACCGTGGCGAGATCCGCTCTCGCGCAGTTGTGATCGCCGGCGGCCATGGTGCGTTTGAGCCCAAGAAGCTCCCGGGCTTTGACATGACCCCTTGGGAGGGCCGCGGCGCCCACTATCTGGTTGGCGAAAAGGAGTTCTTCAACGGCAAGCGAGTGATGATTGTTGGTGGTGGCGACAGCGCATTTGACTGGGCCCTGAACCTGCTCGACACTGCTGAGTCGATCACCTTGGTCCATCGCCGTGATGGCTTCCGCGCCCATGAGGCGACGATCGCCCAGGTCATGGAGCAGGTTGAAGCTGGTCGCGTGACACTTCGGATTCCTTATGAGATCTCAGAGATCGAGGGAGCTGATGGAGTTGAGAAGGTCACTTTGAGCCCTGTCGGTGACGACACTCTTGAGACCGTCGTTGACGAGGCTGACGCCGTCCTGCTTCAGCTCGGCTTCAAGACTGCCCTTGGGCCGTTGAAGGAATGGGGCTTTGAGGTTCAGAAGGGCGCGTTGGTTGTTGATCCGTTGATGAACACGAGCTTGGAGAATGTCTGGGCCTGTGGTGACATCACGACCTTTGACGGCAAGCTGAAGCTGATTGCCACCGGTTTTGCCGAGTCGGCATCCGTCCCGACACAAAGATTCAACCTAAGTACTCGACCAACACCGGAGTTCCCGGCGGGGTCGAGGGCCAAGCCTGAGACTCTGTAACAACTCTGCGTAGGTCGTAGACGGGCGCTACCTGTTCGTCTACTGTCGGGCGATGGACGATTCCGCGCACCCTCTCCTTAAGCAAGATGCTCAAGCGGCGAAGATGTACTCCGCTTGTGAGTACAATCTTGGGATGGTCGGAAAGTCTGAACGAATTCAACTGCGCGTCTCTTCTCGCGATAAGGACGTCCTCACCGCGGCCGCCGAGACCAAGGGTGTGTCGCTCTCCGAGTTCATCACCAGTACCGGGGTGGCCGAAGCAGAGGTGGTCCTTGCCGATCGAACTCAAGTCTTGCTGAACGAGAAGGACTGGATGGAGTTTGTTCGTTTCCTCAACAGTCCTCCCAAGAAGAATGAACGCCTCGCGAGACTTCTCGCCAGCGAGCGCCCAAGCTGACCCCTCCCGCTTTCAGCGACCCAGAGCCACTCGGCGACGAACACCTTCTTGATGGCTTCTCCTCAGGACAGGACAGCCTCGACACCTGGTTGGTCAGGTTTGCACGCCATGCCGCGGGCGCACGGACTGCAAGCACCTACGTGGTTACCGAGAGCGGATGTCGAGATGTTGTCGGCTACTACGCAGTCGCCGCGGGATCCATTGCCCCTGATGCGCTGAACAGCCGACTCCGGAAAGGCGCTGGACGGCATGCGACGCCAGCAATCCTGATCGCCCGCCTGGCCATAGACGAGAGTTTCCAACAGCGTGGGCTGGGTAGGTGGCTGCTTCGGGATGCCCTTCTACGCGCCTACTCCGCGAGCAACATCATTGGAGCACGCGTCGTCCTCGTCAATGCCGTTGACAGTCAAGCCCAAGCCTTCTACGCGAAGCACGGATTCGACCAAGGCTTTGCAGACCCTTCGCTGCTGGCCCTGCTGGTGAGCGACATCAGCGTCTTGCTAGACGGCTGAAACCTGCTCCTCTTCTTCCGCAACGCGGAAGGAGGAGCCGCAGCCACAGGCTGCAACAACATTCGGGTTCTCGACCTTGAAGCCAGCTCCTTGGAGCCCTTCAACAAAGTCAATGACCGAGCCGCGGACAAAGTCCACGCTTTCACCATTCACAAGCAGGGTGATGCCCTGCTGATCAACAACCTCGTCACCTTCGCGCTTCTTGTCGAAAGCAAGGACGTATTGGAAGCCGGAGCAACCGCCGCCCTTCACTCCGACGCGCAGACCGTCAACCTCAGCATTCGCCTGCTGCTGGTCAAGGAACTCGCGGACCTTTACTGCGCCGTTGTCGGTGATCGTGATCATCTGTACCCAAGTGTATCGCCCCACAGCGCGGATCCCAAGTCAATGCTGAAATCCTTCCCACCTCGCTACTCTTGGGACTCAATGTCATTCGGAGATCTTCCAGTCCTAAACGACCCAACGCCAGGTGAGCTCACTGAGCGCATCGAAGATGCCATCCCAGGTTCACGCGTGGTTGAGGCTGACGGAGATGGACACCACTTCCGCGTGAAGGTCGTGAGCGAAGCATTTGAGGGACTTTCAAGGATTGACCGACACCGTTTGATCAACAAGATTTTCGAAGGTGAGCTTGGCGGGCGAATCCACGCCCTGTCAATAGGCTGCCAAACCCCTGAGGAGGAACAGTGAGCGAAGAAGAAACAAACCCACTCCGTGAGGCGATCTCCGGAGCAATTGCCGAAAAGGAAGTTCTGCTCTTCATGAAGGGAACTCCAGAGCAGCCAATGTGCGGCTTCTCCGCGCGCACCGTTGCCACACTTGAGGCCCACAAGGCCCCATTCTTCGCAGTTGACGTCCTCCCTGATCCACGGATCCGTGAGGAACTCTCAGCAATCACAAGCTGGCCGACTATCCCCCAGCTGTTCATCAAGGGTGAACTGGTTGGCGGTTGCGACATCATCACCGAGATGGCCGAAACGGGCGAGCTGGCAACAGCACTAGGCGTTGACCAGCCTGCTGACGCAACACCCGCTGCTCCTGCAACCACGCAGGCGCCACCACTCAGCATTGAAAACATCACTGACGCTGAGTAGCGTCAGGTCAGTCTGAAGTTGAAGCTGGTCCCGCCTCGGCCTCTGGCCGATTGGCGGCGATCCACTCAACAATCCGCTTGGAGTCGCAGAGTGCCATTCCATCGGCCTCAATCACCGGAACGCTTGCCTGGCCTGTGAGCCGCTGAACCTCATCCCTTGCGCTCTTGCGCATTGGAACACGAACCTGGTCGAAGTCGAAACCGGCCTTGCGCAGTTCACGGGCGACCCTCCCGCAAGGGCAAAGGAATTCAGTCGGCACGGGACAGCGGTGGAGCACAACCTTCTCGGAGCTCATCCGCTGAACACTCCTGCCACCGACTGTGTTCTGCTCACAACTCCGCCCATAAACCGCAGCGGAAGCATTTGCCGTGTGCCTGGCTGGGCAAGTGCGTCGCCCTCATGCTCACGCCACCAAGCAACCGTGTTCTCAAGTGTTTCCTCATGGGGAGTTTGAGTCCAGCCAAGGTCGCGCTTGGCACGCGTGGACCTGTAAGCCCACCTTTGGCTTGCGAGGAAGATCTCATTACTTGTCACCAGCGGACGGCCTGGGAGTCGCTCAGCTGCTGCTGCAACGCCTTGAGCGACGGATACGGGGAGCTTGAGCGCTGGCGGTTCTACCCCGCTGATCCGACCAAGGTCGGCAAAGAGCCGCGTCAGGGTGAAGTTGCGGCCACCAAGGATGTACCGCTCACCAACCGCGCCCTTCTGTGCAGC
>JAPLCH010000246.1 GCA_026392325.1 Solirubrobacterales bacterium
CACCAATCATGCCCACGTCCTGATCTGCATTGCAAAAGATCCGGGCGTTCGAGTGCGTGAAATCGCAATCAGAGTTGGTATCACCGAGCGGGCCGCTCAGCGGATAGTCGGCGAGCTGGTGGATGAGAATTATGTTGAGCGCCGTCGCGAGGGCCGTCGCAACAGTTACTCGGTCAAGCATCGTCAGCTGATGCGCCATCCGATGGAGAGCGGCATGGCCGTCGGCGAGCTCCTTACGGTCTTGACGCAGTCAGACAAATGATCACCCGCAACAAACGGATGGTTGGAATTGTCGGAGCAGTCACAGTCGCTGTGATCGCCCTCGGAATCATCCTCTTTGCCCCTGGGATCGGGTGCTCGGGCGCAACCAGCTCGAACGTTTCCAAGGACGCCCGCAACAGGGCAGCGTCTAGGCACCGCATGGAGTCCCTCACCCAGTTTCTTGATGCCAAGTCGAAACAGCTTCGAAAGCAGCGCGCGGCTGCCAAGGCCAAGGCTGCAGCTGCCGCGGGAACACCGAAGGTTGATCCAAGGTCTCAGTCAGCTTTCAGAGCTGGAGTTTCAATCGCCATTTGGAACAGGTATGTCGCCGACCCTACAAGCGCTGCCAAGTCTGGAACTTTGTCAGCGGCTCGGCTGGCTCGGGCCCGCAACGCCGCTCACTCGTTGGACCGTCGGCTCATTCTGCTCCGCCAGAGCGCCAGTCAGGCCAAGCTCCCGGACCTCGCCCGCGCAGCCACCGCCGCGAGAGCTGACCTTGCTCACGTAAGCGCCGACCTCGCCGGGAGAACATTCACTGCTTCAGTGATCGAGCAGGAAACTCGTTTGATGCGAAACATTCAGGCAATAGCCAAGAAGAACGGCCTGAAGTTGACGATCAAGGTCCCCGCCGGAACCATCAAGGGTTAAACACCCTAAAGCGGATCAGCTTTGCTACTGTTCGGCTTTCAAAGTCAACAGCACACTGAAAGGACCCTGCATGAGCGTCACTGACGACCTGCTTGAAAACGCCAAGGCCTACGCCGCCACCTTCGACAAGGGTGACCTCCCCCTGCCTCCCGGACGCAAGATCGCAATTCTTGCCTGCATGGATGCCCGGCTTAACCCGTACGGTCTCCTTGGGCTCAACGAAGGTGACGCCCACGTAATTCGAAATGCTGGCGGAGTCGTGACCGACGACGAGATCCGCTCGCTCTCAATCTCACAGCGTTTGCTTGGGACTGAGGAGATCGTGCTGATCCACCACACCGACTGCGGAATGCTCACGTTCACCGACGACGAGTTCAAGCGGTCGATTCAGGACGAGGTTGGAATCAAGCCGGAATGGGCAGCAGAGTCATTCAATGACATTGATGAAGACGTCCGCCAGTCCATCGGCCGCATCAAGGCGAGCCCGTTCATTCCACTCAAGGACAATGTTCGTGGATTCGTCTACGACGTAGCGACCGGGATCTTGCGCGAAGTCATCTGAGCCACACGATCCAGCAAGCCTGGAGTAGATGAGAAAGCGGGACCGCGAGGCAGAGCAACAGCCTCACGGTCCCGTTGTTCTATCTGGCAAAGAAGCGGGATACGGGAATCGAACCCGTCTCTCCAGCTTGGGAAGCTGGCGTTCTACCAATGAACTAATCCCGCATGTCCAACTAAGGCGAAGGTTATCGCCGATGCAGCAATGGATACTCTGACGCAGTGCGTCGGTTCGCCCTCCCCCTGATTGCAGTTCTCCTCGCCGCGGGTTTCATCGCGCTGATCGTCTTCGGCGTGTCCCAGACCGGCGCCGATCGATCCTTGGACAACGCAGTGGCCTCAGCAAAGCCGGTCACGGCCCCGCAATACGCAAAGCAGCTGCCATCGCTGAACGGTCCAGCGAGGTCACTCGCCGACTTCCGAGGGAAGGTTGTCGTGCTGAATCTGTGGGCTTCATGGTGCCCCCCATGCCGCGAGGAAGCTCCACTATTGGAGAAGACGCAGAAGCGAATTCAGAGTCAGGGTGGAACAGTGGTTGGTGTCACTTGGAACGATTCAATACCCGATGCGAAGAAGTTTGCTGCCGAGGTCGGGATGACCTACCCGCAGCTGCGTGATGTGGACGGCACATTTGCCAAGGCTTATGGGACCAAAGGGCTGCCGGAGACATTCATCATCAACCGTCAGGGCCGGATTGTCGCCCTGCGGCGCGGTGAGGTTGACACTGCGTTCCTGAACGAGAAGCTTTACCCGCTCTTCCGAAACGGATCAGTCAAATGACCAACCTCCGAAAGTGCATTGCCGCAGCACTCTTGGCAGCAGCCCTCGGAAGCGTTTCCATCCTGCCGGCAGCGGCCATGGCATCCAACGCTCACCCCACGCTCGCTGAGGTTGAGGAGGAAGTCATGTGCACGGTCTGTGGCGTTCCACTGTCCCTCGCACGCGAAGCACCTGCCGCCAAGCGCGAGCGGGCTCTGATCACCTCGCTGATCAAGCAAGGCATGACCAAACAACAGATAGAGGACCAGCTCGTCACGACCTATGGACAGCAGGTACTTGCGACGCCAAAAGCAAAAGGCTTTGACATTTGGGCGTGGATCATCCCGGCAGCAGCTTTCGTTCTTGCACTTGCCGGGCTTGGTTACCTTCTTGCTCGTTGGAGTCGACGCGCCGACACTGGGGACTCATCCCCGTCAAGCGATCGGCTGGCACCCTTGAGCGACGCCGATGCCGCACGCGTTGACGCTGAGCTCAAAGCTCAGGACTGATCAGGACTCCAGCGCCGGACTAGAGCTCGTTGGGCGCGCTGACGCCCAGCAGACCAAGGGCCGCTGCAATCTGAGTCTGGGCAGCGGACGCAAGCACCATCCGCAGGTCACGTTCCGAATCCGGGGCACCAACAATGCGGCAGTCCCGATAAAAGGCCGTGAACTCTTGCGCCAAGACAAGGGCAAAGGCGCAGATCCTGTGCGGCGCACGACGATCCACAGCCTCCGTCAACTCAGCTGGCCATGAGACGAGTCGACGAATCAACTGCTTCTCCGACTCATGAAGCTCGGTCAGCTCAGCAGGAATATCCGGAATCAGGCCACCAGCTTTGGCAATCACAGAGTGAGCCCGGGCGTGAGCGTATTGGACGTAGTAGACCGGGTTTTCCGCGCTGCTATCCCGAGCAAGGTCGAGGTCAAGATCCACCGATGTGTCATGTGAGCGCTGCAACATGAACCAGCGCGCTGCATCAACTCCGATCTCATCAAGCAGGTCATCGAGGGTGACAAAGTCACCGCGTCGCTTGCTCATCTGAGCCCGGTCTCCGCCCTCCACAAGGTGAACAAACTGCATGATCACCATCTCAAGACGGTCCGGATCCTCACCGAGCGCGGCCACAGCTGCTGCCATCCGTGCCATGTAACCGTGGTGATCTGCTCCCCAGACATCAATCAGGCGGTCAGCCCGGGCGAGCTTGTCAGCGTGATAGGCAATGTCAGCCGCGAAGTAGGTTGGCTGCCCATCCGAACGGACGAGGACGCGATCCTTGTCATCCGCAAAATCGGTCGTCCGCAGCCAGAGTGCGCCGTCGTCGCTGAAAGTGTGGCCACCGCGCTGAAGCGCATCGCAGGCCTTGGAAACATCAGACGCAGCGTCTCCATGGAGGTCTGCCTCCGAGAACCACTTGTCGAACTCCACCCCGTAGCGGACCAGCGTGGAGCGGATTTTCGCGAGGAGAATCTCAATCCCGGCTTGGGCGACGACATCTGGGTCACCTTCGGAAGCGCCCGGTATCTGGTTGGCGAGCTCAATCACATAGTCGCCTGAATAACCATCCTCCGGAACATCCTCACCGTTGGCACGGGCAACAATCGAGAGGCCGAGACGGTGGATTTGAGCGCCTGCATCATTTGTGTAGTACTCGCGCCCAGCCTGATGACCGTGGAATTCGAGCATCCGCGCAAGTGAATCGCCGTAGGCTGCATGTCGCCCGCCTGCCGCTGTCAGCGGCCCAGTGGGGTTGGCAGAGACAAACTCAACAAGGACTGTCTCCGGGGTCTTTGCCCCTCCTGCTCCGAAACCAGCGCCCGCGTCAATCACTGTCTGCAAAGCGTCGGAATACCAGCTGTCGCCAAGAGTGAGGTTCAGAAAGCCTGGCCCGGCAACCTCCCAAGAGCTCAGCCGATCGCCAAGCGCGGACTCCAGCTCCTCACCCAGAGTCTGAGCAAAGTCCCTTGGGGGAACGCCAGCGCCCTTGGCCGTGAGCAGAGCGGCATTGGTTGCGAGGTCCCCAAACTTTGAATCACTTGGCGGCTCAAGACTCACCTTCTCGAAGGCTGAAACATCGCCACCCGCCCGCTCAACAGCGGCGGACAGTGCACTGCGGAGTTGTGTGAGGGGATCAAGCACTTGAAAAGCAGGCTACCCGTGGAGCGGGCTGGCCTGACGCGACGTCATCGGTGATACGGCTCGCCGGCCAGTATTGAATGGGCTCGCATCAGCTGTTCCAACAGGACAACCCTCGCCAGCTGATGCGGAAGGGTTATTGGCCCAAATGAAATCCGGTGGTCCGCCCCGGGAAGGCTGATCCCATCAGCGCCACCAATCAGAAAGCAGAGCGTCTTTCCCTCACGCTGGCGCTCGGATATGAAGGTCGCAAATCCTGGCGAGTCAAGCTGCTTGCCCTCAACATCCATCAGGACTGTCGTTGCACCATCCGGAATTCGCTTCAAGGCGGATTTGCCGTCTTTGACCTCAACCTGTTCAACGGTCGCCCTTGGGCGAAGGTGCTTCGTGTAGTGGGCTACGTCATCCACATATGGATTCCGCACCTTTCCTACCGATACAAGGAGAATGCGCACCCCTGCGATAGTAGGCAGTCAAAGAAAGAAACAGCCCCTCATGCTCGCCGCCGTAATCTCAGACATCCATGCAAATGCCCAAGCGCTCGACGCTGTGCTCGAGTCGGCAGATGCGGCCGGGGTTGATGAGATCTGGTGCCTTGGTGACATCGTCGGATATGGGGCCGATCCAGTCGTCTGTGTTGATTTGATCCGGGAACGCTCTGCCGTGTGTCTTGCCGGCAATCACGACCTTGCCGCGATCGGATCCATTCCGACAGACGTGTTCACTCAAGGGGCTGCCGTTGCTGCCCGATGGACCAATGAACAGCTCGGCCCCGACCAAAGGGCGTGGCTGGCAAGCCTCGAGCCAAGCGGAAGCCATGCGGGCGTTGGTCTCTCACACGGAAGCCCGAGAGACCCAATCTGGGAGTACCTGGTGTCAGCCCTTGCAGCAGAGATGTGCTTTGACTTCGCAGACCGGCCGCTCTCCCTTGTTGGACATTCCCACATGGCCCTTGCCTTCTCGAGAAGGCCTGGCGAGCCGGCAACCGGCGAAACGCGCAAGGCCGGAACAGTGCTGGACCTGCATGGGGCAGAGTGGATCATCAACCCTGGATCTGTCGGTCAGCCAAGAGACAATGACCCCCGCGCCGCTTGGATCCTCCTTGACCTGACCAACGGACGCTGTGAATACCGACGCGAGGATTACGACATCCCCGCTGCTCAAAATGCCATTAGAACTGCCGGTCTTCCCGACTCACTTGCGGATCGACTCCGCCTTGGCGTCTAGCATCAGTCAAATGCGCTTCATTCGTCCCTCAATCCTTGCAGTCACAGCTTCAATGCTGGCTTTTGCGCTGGCCGGATGCGGGTCAACTGGAGCAGGACTTCTGGACCCGCAGCAGGCCAACTCACTCAACGCTGCGCTCGATGAGGTCAACTCCGCAGTTGACGCAGGAGATTGCGCCGCAGCAGACACTGCATCCGCAAGGCTGCGGGCGATCACAGCCCATCTGCCATCAAGCGTCGACGGTGCCCTCAGGGGAAACCTGAGTGAAGGGTCGGCCACAGTTGGCAACCTCGCGCTGACGGACTGCACAAAGAACGCGACCACAACAACAACGAGTTCGTCCACTACCAGTTCGTCAACGAGCACATCAACTTCAACCACTCCGACGACGTCGACGACAACTACAACGCCGACGACCACGACAACTACAACGCCGACCACAACCACAACGACGACGACCACCACTGGTGGAGGAGCGTCACCGGGCTGATGGTTGACGGCGAAAGCATCGCAGGCCGATATCGGCTCGAGGGTCGGCTTGGTTCCGGTGGCATGTCCACGGTTCACCTTGCGATGGACGAACGACTCGAGCGCAAGGTTGCGGTCAAGCTGCTCGCAGAACACTTGGCAGATGACCCAGCCTTCATCTCGCGCTTCCGCCACGAGGCCTTGGCTGCGGCACGGCTCGTCCACCCGAATGTCGTTCAGGTCTTCGACTTCGGTCTTGACGAGTCATCACACCGCCACTTCATCGTTATGGAATTCGTCTCCGGGCACTCCTGCGCAGAACTTCTTCGTGACCGCGGCTCCATCCCCGCAGCAGAGGTAGCCGGCTTCACAGCCGACTGCGCTGAAGGCCTTGCCTACGCCCATCGCCACGGGGTTGTCCACCGTGATGTGAAGCCAGGGAACCTGCTCGTCACGGACGGCGGCAGAGTGAAGCTCGCAGACTTCGGAATCGCCAAGGCAACCGAACAGTCCTCAGTCACACAGGTTGGTTCTGTTCTGGGAACCGCGGCCTATCTCGCCCCGGAGCAGGCAAGTGGAGAGGAAGCCTCTCCCCTCTGCGACATCTACGCATTGGGCGTGGTCGCCTACCAGCTGACAACAGGTCGCCTTCCTTACGAGGCAACATCGCTCTCGGAGCTCGTCCTTAAGCAGCAGCAGGAAGAGCCGCCGAGACTCGACACCGTTGACCCAAGGGTTCCCCGCGCCTTTGCTGACGCAGTAGAAAGCGCACTCTCCCTTGACCCTGCACAGCGGCCACAGGACGCAGCTCTGTTCGCAGCCATGCTCCGAGGCCAAAGCGTCGAGCAGGCGACCTCTGCCACACGGGTGCTCACGGGAGCCACTGCCGTTGCGGCAGCTCAAACTTCCATCTCCTCAGCAGAGCCCCGTCGAGCCCAGCCACCCCGCCAGGCCGACCAACAGTCACAGAGCGCGAACGCTGCCCCAGCAAAGCGGAAGAATGTTGCCGCCCGCAGGTTCACAGCGTTCGTGGCAGTGATTGCCGTACTGCTCTTTGGTGGAGCTGCCGCCTACCTATCGACTCAGAACAGCAACACCGGAGTCAGCCTCAAGCAGGTCAGTGGCAACTCTGCAGGCGAGGCCGTGCAATCAATGCGCGACCTTGTCGACTCCAACACCAAGTAGAAGGAAGCTCAGACTTCCCAGGGCGCTGCGCCAGCGCGGAGCGCCGCAGCTGCAGCGGGAAGCGTGTCGTTTGCGACAGCATCGCGAAGGACATCCATCAGACGAGCGATGAAGAACAGGTTGTGCAGCGTCAGAAGCCGCATTGCCGTGTGTTCCTTAGCCCTGAGCAAATGGTGAATGTACGCCCGCGAGTACCCATCAGCGCAGGCAGGGCAGCCACAGCCATCAACGAGAATGTTCTTGTCCTCGCGGCCGGTGGCATGAGTCAGGTCAAGCCGCCAACGCTTGGAAGGATCAGCGACCACCGCAGTTCCATGGCGGCCAATCCGTGTTGGCATCGCACAATCGAAGGTGTCAATACCCAACTCCACTCCACGGATCAGGTCATCCACATCGCCGATCCCAAGGAGGTGCCTGGGACTGTCAGGTGCAGTCTTGTCGAGCTCATCCGTTGCCCAGCTGACAACCTCGTACATCTGAGGTTTGTTCTCGCCAAGAGAGCCGCCGATTGCAATCCCATCAGGGTTTCTGGAGGCGACCGCTGCAGCTGACTCACGGCGCATGTCTTCATAGACGCCGCCCTGAACGATTCCGTAAACCATCTGCCAATCCGGGCCGTTCTCCTTGTGCCACGAAAGGCAGCGGTCAAGCCAGCGGTGGGTGCGCTCCGTTGACTTTGCCGTGTAGTCGCGGGTTACATGGAAGGGCGTGCACTCGTCAAAGACCAGAGCAATGTCTGACCCGAGCTTTGCCTGAACTTCCATTGAGGTTTCTGGGCCCATGAACATCTTCGAGCCGTCGATGTACGAACGGAACCGAACGCCTTCTTCATCGATGCCGATGATGCTTCCCTGCCGCGCCGCACCGTTGGAGCTCCGCCCCTTGACCTCGTCAGCAACCGTGCCGTGGCCCATCGAAAAGACCTGAAATCCACCGGAGTCGGTGATGATAGGCCCCGGCCAGCGCATGAAATTCCCGAGACCGTCGAAGTCTGCGATGCGGTCGGCGCCCGGTTGAAGCATCAGATGGAACGTATTTCCGAGGACCATCTCAAAGCCAAGATCCGAAACCTCTCTTGGAGTCAGCGACTTGATCGTCCCCTTTGTGGCCAGCGGAACGAACGCCGGCGTGCGCAGGTCACCGTTGTGCAGGTGAAGGACCCCTGAACGGGCCTGTGACCCGCTTGAGCGGGCTTGGATTTCGAAGCGTTCTGACATGTTCTAGTGGTGCGCTTGCAACTCGCGAAGCTGACGGTACTCGTCAACCGTGAGTGAGCGTCCGCTGACCGTGGAAAGAGCTGGGTCATGCGACAGATATTCGTCTTCAGATCTGCGCCAAACACGGATGTATCGATAGAACGGAACGACTGGATGAAGGTGGTGAACCAAGTGGTAGTTCTGGTAGAGCAGCGCGAACTTCAGAACCCCTTCCAGGCCAATCCGATTCCGTGTGGCCTGAAACTTGTTCTCCTTCGGTGTCGCGTCGAGACCCCTGTGAGGGAGGTAGTCAAATGCCAGTCCCAAGAACGTAATCGTCAACCGGCTGGGGATCAGGTAGAGAACCAGCAGGTCAAAGAAGTGGCCTGAGATCACAATTGCTGCGACAACTCCCACCCACAATGTGAATTCAACGGCCGCCTGCGCCCGCTCAACCGCTGGCCTTTTCGAGAACCTCGGCAGGTAGTAGACGATGTAGTGAAGGTCAAGGGTGGCCCAGCGGAGAACTGTCGAGAGTCGGTTCCCGCCGGCCATGGTCCACTCGTCAGGGTCACTCCCATCCACCTTGTTCGTGTGCTGATGGTGCTGCATGTGAATGAACCGGAACGCCCTGTAGCCGATGGGCGGCGCGAAAAATGGGAGCGCCAGATGACCCAGAAGGTTGTTGAAGCGCGTGTTGGAGGATGCCGAATGGTGGCTTGCCTCATGGGTCACCGTGAACATCATGTAGCCGGCCAAGCCGTTGATAACAGTCCCAAACGGCCATGCCATGACACCAGCAACAACAAGCCAACACGATCCGACATACATCGTCAACGCGCTCACAAAGAGAAGGAGTGTCGGCAATGCAACAAGCGGGACGGGTTCCTGAGGATCAGGAATCGTGCGGATCGAATCAGTGGAGCTCCCCGACATCAGGTCCCAAGTCTAAATCCACTGCTCCTGCCTCACACGGGGCCCAATTGCCACACCGCAACTTCGGATCGCCCGACACCGCCCACCACCAGTGGTTCAGCCAAACAAACCTGGGCTGACAGACCTTCGGTTGGACTAGCCAGATCCGGCGCGTCTGGAGCGAACCGGAGGTGAGCGACGCAAAGCCGGGCTGGCGGGCCAACTGGAGGTCTCAAACCAGCACTAAGACACACCACCGGGCCAGCCAACCCAGTCCATCGACACTCACTCAGATCCGGCGTTTCCCGGTAGCGAGCAGGATGCGAGCGAACGGCAGCCGGGCTGAGGAAGACACACCACCGGGCCAGCCAACCCAACCTCAGGACTTGATCAGCGAAACACCAGTCATCTGAACGGGCTGCGAGACACCCAGAATGTTCAGAACGGTTGGAGCAACATCAGCGAGGATTCCACCGTCGCGGAGTCCGTCAACGTGCGTTGTGACGATCAGCGGCACCGGGTTCAAAGAGTGCGCAGTGTTGGGGCTGCCGTCAGGCTCAAGCATGTTGTCAGCGTTTCCGTGGTCGGCTGTGACAACGCAGACACCGCCCGAAGCGTGAACTGCTGCCACAACCTCGCCCAAGCACCGGTCAACAGTCTCGATGGCCTCAACGGCTGCTGGGATGGACCCGGTGTGACCGACCATGTCGGCGTTGGCAAAGTTGATGATTCCGAACGCAGCACCGTCTTCGTTCCATGCCCCAACGAACGCTTCGGCTGCCTCCGGCCCACTCATCGCAGGCTTGAGGTCGTAAGTCGCAACGTCGCGCGGTGACTGGACCATTTCGCGGCGTTCGCCGTCATAGGCAGCTTCTGCGCCACCGTTGAAGAAGTAGGTGACGTGTGGATACTTCTCAGTCTCTGCACCATGCAGCTGCTTCAGTCCAGCTGCAGCAACTACGGATGAGAGCGTCACATCTGGATGGTGTGGCGGGAATGCGACTGGGTAAGGCCAGCCCTCCACATATTCAGTCATGCATGCGACCTTGGATGCAGGTGCTGCTCCGCGCCGATCCACCTCGGTGAACTCTGGGTTGGCCAGCGCATTGACTATTTCGCGCATTCTGTCTGGGCGAAAGTTGAAGCAGATGAATGAATCGCCGGACTTGATGGCGGTGTCGGCCCCAACGCTTGTGGGAAGGATGAACTCATCGGTCTCGTCGCGATCATGTGCGGCCTGTACTGAGGCAGCACCCGACTCCGCTTCGAACTCACCGTTGCCGTGCAGCATCAGATCTGTTGCCTTTTGGACGCGATCCCATCGTGAGTCGCGGTCCATTGCCCAGTAGCGACCAATGACGCTGCCAACACGTGCGTTCCCAGCCTGCTTGCACCACGCGTCAACCTTCTGGAGGTAACCAACGCCTGCTCTTGGGAGGGTGTCTCGGCCGTCGGTGAACGCGTGGACGATCACCTCACCTGTTGTGGCATCCCCTCCAAGTGCGATCAACGCTCGCAGGTGGTCCAGGCTGGAGTGAACCCCGCCGTCTGAGACGAGGCCGATCAGGTGTGTGCGCGGTGATTCCTTGAATGCGGCGGAGAGCACCTCATTCTCGTCAAATTGTCCATCTGCAACGGACTCATCGATCCGCATCAGGTCCTGTCGCACAACAGCTCCAGCCCCAAGGTTCAGGTGACCCACCTCGCTGTTGCCCATCTGGCCTTCAGGAAGGCCGACAGCTGGCCCACAGGCCGTCAGCGTGGTGTGAGGGTAGGAAGCCCAGAGTTCGTCGAATACTGGCGTGTCGGACAGGCTGACAGCGTTGCCGGGACCGTCCGGGGCAAGCCCCCACCCGTCAAGAATGATCAGGCAGGCCCGGGGGGCGGGCAGTGACTGTGCTCCGCCCGGAATGCTCATCAGCTGGCGGCCGCCATGTCGGCAAGTGAGCCTGGGTCAAGCGAGGCCCCTCCGATCAACAGTCCGTCGCAGTCGGGAAGCGCGAGCAGCTCTCCGGCGTTGTCAGGCTTGGCCGATCCGCCGTAAAGGATGCGAACTGAGTCAGCGGCCTCTTGGCTGCGCTCGGCGAGGAGTGAGCGGATGAAAGCGCAGGCTTCTTGCGCCTGCTCGGTGGTTGCAACCTTGCCTGTCCCGATTGCCCAGACAGGCTCATAGGCGATCGCGACCTTCAGCAGGTCAGCGTCTGAGATTGAGGAGAGTCCTTCAGTCACCTGCGTGCGAAGGCGTTCCTCCATCGTGCCGGCCTCGCGCTCAGCGTCCGTCTCGCCAACACAAAGCATTGGGGCGAGCTCAGCGTGAATGGCGGCGGCGACTTTCTTGGCAAGCGCCTCGTCAGTCTCGTTGAAGTAGGCGCGGCGCTCGGAGTGACCGAGGATCACCCCGTGGACGTCCAGTTCGCTCAGCATGGACGCTGAGATCTCCCCTGTGAAGGCGCCTGATGGTTCCTCGTGCATGTTCTGAGCGTAAACCTCAACCCGTGATCCGCGGGTTGAATCCACCATTGCCTCAAGTGAGGTGAATGGTGGGCAGATGATCACGTCAACCGCATCAGCCGTCGTCACTCGTGGCAGCAGGCCCTGAATGAAGTCTTCGGACTCCGCAACCGTCTTGTTCATCTTCCAATTACCGGCGATCATTGGTTTTCTGCTCATCTGAGTGCCTCCACTCCAGGAAGTTGTTTGCCTTCAATAAGTTCTAGGGCTGCTCCTCCGCCTGTGGAAATCCAGTCCACTTGCGCGGCAAGGCCAAACTGTGCGATCGCTGCGGCTGAGTCCCCGCCGCCAATCACTGTCATTCCGTCACTGGCAGCGACTCCCTCTGCAACGGTTCTTGTTCCGGTTGCAAACGGGGGAAGCTCAAATGCGCCCATCGGCCCGTTCCAGAACACCGTGCCACCTTGGCGGGCAGCTTCGGCATAGACGGCAGCGGACTTGGGTCCGATGTCCAATCCCATCCAACCATCAGGAACGTCTACTCCAGCGAGTGATTGAACCTCAGTGTCAGCTGAAAACTCACGCCCGAGGACGAGATCAACTGGAAGTTCCAGTGTCGCGTTGCAACCCGCGGCAACCTTGGCAAGTGCGGCCTCAGCGTGTGGAGCGTCAGCATCGGAACAGAGCGAGTCTCCAACGCTGTGACCTTGCGCTTTGAGAAGCGGGAACACCATGGCTCCACCGACGAGTACCCGGTCGGCAACATCAAGGAATCGGGCGAGAACAGCAATCTTGTCGCTGACCTTGGACCCACCCACGATCGCCACCAGGGGCCGCTTGGGCTCTTTAAGCATCCACTCGATTGTTGCGACCTCCCTTTCAAGCAGAAGACCCGCAGCGCAAGGCAGCAACGCGGCGACACCAGTTGTTGAAGCGTGGGCCCTGTGGGCTGCGCCAAACGCATCATTGACGTAAACATCTGCGAGTGAGGCGAGGAACTTGGAGAGCTCTGGATCGTTCTTGGTCTCCCCTTCCTCATAACGAATGTTCTCGAGGATCAAAACTTGGCCGGGGAGCAGGTCCGCCGCCTGCTTGACAACAGCTGGGCCACTTGTGCCCGCAGCGACAATCACGGTTGAGCCGAGAAGCTTGGCCAAGCGCTGGGCTATCGGCCAGACGGAAAGCTCTGGTTCCACACCGTGCGGTCGGCCAACATGAGTGACCAGTACGACTGAGGCTCCAGCATCGAGGAGGTAGCGCAGCGTTGGTAGCGCTTCCCTGATCCTCGTGTCGTCGGTGATGCCACCGTGGTTGAGCGGGGCATTGAGGTCCGACCGAAGCAGGACCTTCTTGCCCTTCACGTCAAGGCTGTCAAGGCCTTTGACTCCGTCCATGTCTCGTCTGTTCCGTTACGCGGTTGAGGCCGTCCGACAGGTCCTAGAGGACCTGCTGAACGAGCTCCACGACACGGTTGCTGTAGCCCCACTCGTTGTCGTACCAAGAGACAACCTTGACCATTGTTCCGTCCATAACCGCGGTCAGCTGGGCATCAACGATTGAGGAGTATGCGGAGCCGACGATGTCCGAGGACACGATCGGATCTGTCGTGTATTGAAGAACTGAGCTGAGGGGACCATCAGCGGCCGCCTTGAGGGCAGCGTTGATCTCCTC
>JAPLCH010000143.1:0-3520 GCA_026392325.1 Solirubrobacterales bacterium
GAAGGAAGCTTGCCTTGCCAGAGTCTGAACTTATTGCTCGTATCCCGGAAGGCAGGCCAGAGCGTCACTTCAAGGAGGCACTGGGCCATCCTGGGATGTCCTTGATTGCTGAGCACAAGCGAAGGAGCCCTTCCGCCGGTGCAATCAGGGAGGACCTTGAATTGGAGGATGTTGTGGGCGCCTACGTTGGGGCGGGAGCGACTGCGCTGAGCATCCTCACCGAGGAGGACGGGTTCGGCGGCTCACTTGACGATCTGCGCAGAGCTCGCGCGATCACAGACCTGCCTCTCCTGCGCAAGGACTTCATCGTTGACCGATACCAACTGTTTGAAGCGGCAGAGGCAGGGGCGGATGCTGTCCTGCTGATTGTGGCAGCGCTCTCTTCAAGTTCACTTGAGGACTTTTCCGAGGAGGCCGACCGGCTTGGGCTGGATGTCCTGGTTGAGGTTCACGACGAGGACGAGCTTGAGGTCGCAATTGAACTGGGAGCCGGTCTGATCGGAATCAACAATCGAAATCTCAAGGATTTTTCCGTTGATGTTCAGCGCACATTCGAGCTCCTCGCGGATATTCCAGCCGGGACAACAGTTGTTTCGGAGTCGGGCATCTCGCTACCCAGCCAGTTGCACGAGCTGGAACGAGTTGGAGTTGACGCGGTTCTTGTTGGGGAAGCGCTGATGCGCTCCCCGGACATAGGAGCTGCTGTTCGTCACCTCCTTGACCGGACTTAGGAAATCTTGAGGTGTGGCCCTCACAATTGGACCATGAAAAAGAACGCTCTTTCCCTCACACTCGCCGGCATTACCGGTGGAGCCGTTGTCGCACTGGTGGTTGGTGTCCTTGGAGTTGGGTCCCAAACAACCACGGTTTACCAATCCTCTGATTCAGCGGGAGCAACTCCTGTCAGCACTTCGGATGGAGGCGGGCAGATCAGCGCCCGGGATATCTACAAGAAGGACGCTCCCGGAGTGGTGTTCATCCGTTCCACGATCGCTCAGCAGTCTCAGGACCCGTTGGGCTTCGGGGGGCGGCAATCGGGTCAGGCGACTGGCTCGGGCTTTGTGATCGACAAGCAAGGTCTGATTCTCACGAACTTCCATGTAGTCAACGGAGCGACAGACATCAAGATCGGCTTTGACGACAAGAAGACTCTGCCGGCCAGGCTTGTCGGCAAGGACCCTTCGACGGACTTGGCGCTACTCAAGGTAGACCCAAAGGGACTGAACCTGCACCCACTGACTCTTGGAAGCTCTAAGAGCGTTCAGGTGGGAGATCCAGTGCTGGCGATCGGAAACCCCTTCAATCTCGACAGAACGCTCACCACTGGCGTTGTGAGTGCTCTCCAACGCCGTATCCAGGCGCCGAATCACTTCCAGATCAGCGATGTCATCCAGACAGATGCTGCAATCAACCCTGGCAACAGCGGCGGGCCATTGCTCAACTCGCGCGGTGAGGTCATCGGCATCAACAGTCAAATCGAGACTGGTGGCTCAGGCGCCTCAGGGAATGTCGGGATTGGGTTTGCTGTTCCGATTGACACGGCAAAGACGATCCTTCCCACGCTCAGTGACGGGAGGCGCGTCGAACGGGGGTGGCTCGGCGTTGAGTCGCAGACCGTTGACGAGTCAATCGCAGCCTTGAAGCTCCCCATCGACCACGGTGCGCTCGTCCAGAAGGTTGTGACGGGGAGCCCTGCTGCCAAGGCCGGAATTCGGGGTGGAAACAAGCAGGTTGCCATCAGCGGGCAGCCGATAACCACAGGTGGCGACATCATCATTGGAGCGGGTGGACATGAGATCCGGACATCGGATGATCTTGCTGCGGTGATCGCTGGCGATAAGCCTGGGACGAAGGTTGAGATGAAACTTCAGCGTGGAAAATCAGTTGTCACAGTCACGGTGACACTCGGAAGCAGGCCTCTCAAGTTCTGACGGAACTCCTCCTCCGGCGGGGTAAACCGCCCGTCCGCATCCCGCGGGCGGGCGGTTTTGCCGTTGCTAACTAACATGCCTCTGGTGAGCAACGAATCAACCCGAATCAAGTTCTGTGGAATAACCCGTTCAGAGGACGCCCTGCTGGCACTCGAACTGGGTGCCTGGGCTGTTGGCATGGTCTTTCACCGCGAGTCACCGCGCGCCTGTCAGATCGACGACGCGTTCGAGATAGCGACAGCTGTGAAGCGCCAGGCCGAGTCCGTTGGTGTTTTTCACAACGCCTCTCTGGACAGCGTTGCTCGGATAGCTGACCTTGTCGGGCTGACACTCATTCAGCTGCACGGTGAGGAAGGCCCCGACTACTGCGCTGAAATCGCAAGACGCACCGGATGTGGAGTTATCAAGGCAACCCGTGTGAAGAGCCCCGGCGATGTGCTTGACCTCAGAGTCTTCAGAACTGCCTACCACCTGCTTGACGCCCATGTTCCTGGAGCTGTCGGTGGGACCGGTTCAACTTTCCCGTGGGAGTTCGCACGATCACACGCGGGTCCGGCTCCATTCATTCTTGCTGGTGGCCTGACACCCGAGAACGTAGTCGAGGCGATTGGTGAGGCCTCTCCGTTCGCGGTTGATGTTGCTTCTGGCGTCGAGGTCAGCCCGGGGATTAAGGATCCTGTTCGCATGCGTGACTTTGCAGATGCCGTTCATTCAACTGATCCCTACGTTGAGTACTTTGATGATGAGGCTGTCTTTGGAAGTGAGACACCCGAGTGAGTGCGGTTGAGCACCGGTTCGGCCCGTACGGCGGCCGTTATGTTCCGGAGACACTCATGCCAGCGCTCGTTGAGCTCGAGGAAGCATGGATTGAAGCCCGGGATGACAAGGGCTACCAAGACGAGCTCGGAACTCTTCTTCGCGACTTTGCAGGACGCCCAACACCGCTCTACTTTGCTGAACGCTTGAGCGAGTTGACTGGGGGAGAGCTTTGGCTCAAGCGTGAGGACCTCCTTCACACGGGGGCACACAAGATCAACAACGCGCTTGGTCAGGCGCTCCTCGCCAAGCGGATGGGCAAGCATCGGATTATCGCGGAGACAGGAGCAGGTCAGCATGGAGTCGCGACGGCCGTTGCGTGCGCCCGGCTGGGACTTGACTGCGTTGTTTACATGGGAGCGGAGGACATCCGTCGTCAACAGCCCAATGTTGAGCGCATGCAACTGCTCGGAGCGACTGTTGCTCCAGTGGAGTCGGGAGCAAAGACACTCAAGGAGGCTGTCAGCGAAGCCATCCGCGACTGGGTATCGACCGTCGCAACCAGTCACTACATCATCGGATCCGCAGTTGGCCCTGCACCGTTCCCTGCCATCGTCAGAGACCTGCAGAGGGTCATCTCAGACGAGGCCAGAGCTCAGATGATCGAGCGCACAGGTGGGCTTCCAGAGCGTGTGATCGCTTGCGTTGGCGGGGGGAGCAACGCAATCGGAGGCTTCGCCGCCTTCCTTGACGATTCCGAGGTGCAACTGATCGGCGTTGAGGCTGCGGGTGAAGGCCTTGATTCTGGCAGGCATGGAGCTCCGCTTACTGCA
>JAPLCH010000143.1:3594-9197 GCA_026392325.1 Solirubrobacterales bacterium
TCAGCGCTGGGCTTGACTACCCGGGGTCCGGGCCGCAGCACGCATGGTTGAGAGAGACGGGCCGAGCAAAGTATGTGGCCGTCACGGATACCGACGCGCTCGCTGCCTTCAGAAGGGTTTCCGAACTTGAGGGGATCATCCCTGCGCTCGAGACGGCCCACGCCTTTGCCTGGGCGATGGCCAACCCTGGCAACCGAGACCTCTTGATCCTGTCGGGACGTGGTGACAAGGATCTCGCTGAAGTGATTTCCCGAACAGCATGACGGGAGTTGACCGGATAGCCGAAGCATTCGCCTCAAGGGTCGGTAGAGCGGCCCTGATGCCCTATCTGATGGCTTGTTTTCCCGATGAGGAGACTTCGATTGCGATTGGAGAGGCTTGCGTCGAGGCAGGCGCAGATCTGCTCGAGCTTGGCATTCCTTACAGCGACCCGCTCGCCGACGGCCCAGTAATTCACGAGGCGGCGACGGCAGCACTCAATAACGGGGCCTCCGTAGAAGGAGCTCTCAGGGTTGCTCGGAGCCTTTCTCCTCAGATTCCAGTCGTTGTCATGTGTTACGCGAACCTCGTCCTTTCGATGGGGTGGACGGAGTTCGCCGCGGCCCTCGCTGACGCGGGCGTGTGCGGACTGATCTGCCCGGATCTGCCATTGGAGGAGGCACCTGATGCTCTGGCAGCCCTGGACGCCCTCGGGCTGGCCCTCGTCCCGCTGGTGGCCCCAACAACGCCCGACAGTCGACTCAAAGAGATTGGATCACGGGCGCGTGGATTCCTTTACACAGTTTCGGTAGCCGGAACGACTGGAGAGCGCGAGGGGCTAGCCCCAGGAGTTGACGCGGTCATCGCCAGGGCAAAGTTGGCAACAACGGTCCCAGTGGCGGTTGGTTTTGGGATCTCAACTCCGGAGCAGGCGCTCGGAACGGCTCAAGCTGGCGCCGACGGGGTAATCATCGGGAGCAGACTTGTCCGAGCGGCAGAGGAAGCAGATGATCCGGCCGCTGCTGTTGGGGCGGCCGTGAGGCAGTTCGCCGCAGGTCTCCGCTAGGATTCTTCAAATGGGACTCGTCGCCGCAGTTACAGGAGCATTATCCGTCTGGCTGATTCTTTGGTCACTCAACGTGAAGGGCTTTGACGCCTTCATGGTGTTCCTGCTGATCGTCCTGACGGCCGTTACCGTTCGGCTTGTGCTTCCGGGCCTCCCGGGCAAGCAGACTCCGCCCGGCGACTGATCAAGCCCCCGAAGGGACTAGCAAAAGACCGCTACTTGGCGGTCTTTTTTGTGGCCGGTGCGACAGGAGCCGGCTGAGCAAGGGGAATGGGAGTTCCACAGCGTGCTGAGGTGGCGAGTGCGAGCTGTACTTGAGTGAAAGCCTTGATCGTGATCTTCTTGCCGTCGTAGCCGTAGTGCTTGGCCCGCTTGCTGTCGAGTGCATCCTTCGGGTAGATAGCTGGGCAGAGGTGGGCAAGCTCAAGATCATTGAGTCCCTGGTTGGTCTTGATGAGCTTCACACGCGCTGCCTGTTGGGCGGGAGTAAGGGCTCCACCTGGAGTTGGTCCTGGGTTGCCACCGCAACCAGCTGCGGCAGTTGCCAAGAGGGCAAGAAGTGGAAGGAGTTTGCGCATCTGGGCGAGCGTATCCTACGCGGGCTCTGCGGCGGTCCTAGACTCCGTGCCAATGGCCTTTCGATTTACAGCTCCGTTCCTGATTTGCGCACTGTCCGCTCCCATGTGGGGATGCGGAAGCGTTACCCCGACGGCGGCTCAGGGCGGTGGCCTGACCGTGGTTGTTGCGACGCCCCGACAGGGACCGAATAGCGGTCAGGGGAAGGATTTGGTCCGCGCAGCCCGACTGCAGCTTGAGTCAGTGAACTCGACTGTTGCGGGGAGGAAGGTTCGGATCAGGCAGCTGAACGAGTCCGGTGCGGTTCAGGGAGCGGCGGATCCAGAGCATGTCGCAAAGCTCGTGGAGGACGCCAGTGCAGACCCTTCAGTTGTCGCCTGGATCGGAGGGCTTGACTCAGACTCTCTCGCAGTTGAGCTTCCAAGACTCAATGAGGCCGGCCTGGCGGCTGTCTCGCCTGGTGCGACAGCGACGCCATTCAATCGAAGGGATCCGGCCTTTCCGGGCGCCCCAGTCAAGTACTACCCGTCCATTGCCCAGTACGGGATGAGCCTCTCGCGAATCACCACGAATGATCTGAGCATTGCGGCAAAGGCGCTTACTGAGCTGAAGTCCATTGGAGTGCGTTCTGTCTTCACGGTTGACATCGGTGACACCGATGGGGATTCATTCTCCTCCGCCGTTGAACAGATGGCCCCATCCCATGGAATCACGCTTGTCGGGCACGAATCGGTGGTTGGACAAAACGCCGACTGGGCAGGTATTGCTCTGGAGGCAAAAGCCCTTCGCGCAAGGGCGATCATTTGGAGCAGCCCGAAAGGAGTTGACCAGTCAGAGCTTTGGCGTGCGGTTGCAACAGCAAAGGGGAGGGAGCTGATGGTTTCGGGGCCAGCTGTCCCCCCAAGCGGGATCAGCAAGCTACCCACGGTGTTGGGGCAGGTTCTGTCGTTTGGGCCGCTTGTGCCACCCGAGCTGCAAGGTCCATCTGGTCGTGTTTTGGGGTCGCGCTTCAAGCGGGCATATGGACACGAACCAGCCGCTGGTGCTCTGCGCGGGGCGCCTGCGATGGCTGTTGTCCTTGCAGCGTTAAGGCGCGGGATTGAACTGAACCGGGGGCAACCTGATGTTCAGCTTCGGGCTGCTGTGATCGCGGGGATGGCCAAGACTCGCGACGTCCCCTCACTTCTTGGAGACATTCGCCTCAGCCCGCTCGGCGATTGGGCTGGTTCTCCCGTGGGTCTTTGGTCGCTTCAAAAGGGCGTCATGAAGTTCGGGCGTGTGCTGCCGTGAGGCTCCTTGGTGCTGCGGCAGCCCTGCTGTCGATCGTCGCCCTGACTTCCTGTGGCGCTGACACCAAACCTGCCAAGAGCAAGGTTCCTATCGTCCGGCTCTGGTCGAGCCTTCCCCACCGCGGGCCCCAGAGGGTTCAGAGCTTGGCGGTTGAGCGCGCGGTCCGCGGCGCGGTGTTCGACCTGAGGCACAGAGAGGGCAAATATCACGTTGAGTACATCGCCTTGGACAGCTCGAGTCCAGGTGGGTCCGGTTGGGATCCGGGCGTATCGGCTGCCAATGCGCGAAGGGCCTCGCTTGATCCGTCAACTTTTGCCTACATCGGTGAGATCGATTCGGGCGCGACAGCTGTTGCTCTTCCAATCCTTAACCAAGCTGGGATCCTGCAATTAACACCCAGCGCGACCGCTGTTGGGCTCACGACACCGGGCGTCGGGGCTGGGCCGGGTGAGCCATATCAGTACTACCCCTCCGGTCAGAGAACGCTCGTGCGGCTGACACCGCGAGATTCACTCCAGGGCGCGCTGATTCCCGTGCTCGCAAAGTCCCGTGGCTGTCGGTCGCTGGCAGTGATGGGCGACGGCTCCATCTATGGAGCAGGGCTTGGGGATGTGATCAAGTCGGAGGCCACGGCACGGGGACTCAAGGTGACTTTCTCGCAGACTGTGGATCCGCGCGATTCGGGTTACGCCGCTTTAATCCATTCAGTCAAGGCTGGCTGTCTCGTCTATTCGGGAGAGCCAGGGAAGGCAGCCGTGCGGGTTGTGACTGATGCGGCCAGAGCCAACCCGCACGCTCAGGTAATCGGACCAGATGCGCTCGTCAACGGCGCCTTTGCCAATCCCGCGAAGGGTGGAATCTCAGAGTCTTTGGCTAGACGAGTCGTTCTCGTGGGGACGGTGGGCCCCGCATCTGGCTATCCAGCCGCCGGGAAGTACCTACTCCTCCACTTGGGGACCCGTAGCGGCTCGCTCGTCGCTCCCAGTGTGGTCTCTGGCTTCGCGGCTGCCGAGCTGGCCGTCGGGTGTCAAAGCCGGGTTCCACTCCTGAAGGGACTCCCAGATCGCGCTGGGGTTCTCGCATGCGTCATGGGTCACAACCATTTCAGCCGTGCACTTGGGGTCTACCGGACACTCCGACGAGGAGACACGACTCTCCACGCCTACAGCCTGTTCGCAATCAAGCGGGGACGGATCGGGTTGATCATGTCTCTGCACGCCCCAAGGCCACTCCCCGCGGTGGACGGGAACCCTGCCACCCCAAGTAACTGAGGGTTAGGTTCAGCCCTTCAAGAGTTGAACAAGCGCAGGTCCCACATCGGGTTGGGTCCAAGTGAAGCCCAATTCGGTCGCCCTGGCGGGAATGGCGTTCTGGCCGGTCAGGACAATCTGGGACATCTCCCCGAACATCGCCTTCATGGCGAATGCAGGGACTGGCGAAAATGAGGGCCGATGGAGTGCCTTGCCGAGTGCCTTTGAGAACTCCTTGTTGGTACACGGGTTGGGGGCCGTCGCGTTGATCACGCCCGACCAGCGGTCGTCGCCGTCAACTGCCGCAACGAGCATGCTCACAAGGTCGTCAATGTGGATCCACGGCATGTACTGGGCGCCTCCGGCCACGGGGCCTCCTACTCCGGCCTTGAATGGGGGAAGCATTCTCGCCAGCGCACCGCCCTCGGGCGTCAGGACAACTCCCGTCCGCAGAATCGCGGTCCTGATTCCCAGCTCTTGGGCTTGAGCAGCCGCCTGTTCCCATTCCACGCATACCTCGGCAAGAAAGTCAGTCCCTGGCTGTGAGCCTTCCGTTACAGGCTCGGTCCCGCGAGGTCCGTACCAGCCGACAGCCGAGCCACTGACAAAGACCTTCGGTGGGTGGTCCGACTGACGCATCGCGGCAACCAGATTCGCAGTTCCGTCAACTCTCGATGCTCGGATACCGCGCTTTGCATCGTCAGTCCACCGCTGCGAGACGCTTTCTCCGGCTAGATGGATAACAGCGTCGCGATGCCCTATCGCTTCAACAGGGGCTTCCTCTGTCTCCGGGTCCCACTTCACCGCGCTGACTCCCAAGGCTTGGCTTGCAGCGTCTGGGTTGCGCGACAGGACTGTCACTTCGTCCCCGCGATTCTTAAGAACTGCCACCAAGCGGCGGCCGATCATTCCTGTGGCTCCAGTAACGGTGATCTTCATGTCTGTGGGCTCCCTTGGCCCGCGGGCTTCTCAGCCAGCGTGCAGTTGTTCAGAGTCAGACTGCGCGAAGCCAAGCTCATTGCCGGCGGTCGCAAGTCCGGCAGCCCGCGCTTCACGGGCCACTGCCTCTGCTACGGCTGGCGCGACCTCACGGTTGAAAACCGATGGAATTATGTAGCAGGAGGCGAGCTCTTCAGGCTTGACGATCGCAGCGATTGCTTGGGCTGCAGCAAGCTTCATGCCCTCTGTGATGTCGGTTGCGCGAACGTCCAGCGCCCCGCGGAACATTCCTGGAAAGCAGAGAACATTGTTGATCTGGTTCGGGTAGTCCGAACGCCCGGTGGCGACGATCTTCGCGTACTTCTCAGCCTCCTCAGGTGAGACTTCAGGGTCTGGGTTGGCCATTGCGAAGACGATTGCGTCATCGGCCATCTTGGAAAGAGCCTCGGGTTCCATCACTCGGGCGCCTGAGAGCCCGATGAAGAGGTCACATCCCTCGATCA
>JAPLCH010000221.1 GCA_026392325.1 Solirubrobacterales bacterium
CATCAGCGCTTCCGAGAGTGTTGGATGCCCGTGCACGATGCGTGCAACTTCGGGGTATCCACCTTCAAGTGCTGCGGCATTAACAAGCTCTTGGATCATCTCTGGAGCCTTGGCTCCGCAGATGTGAGCTCCGAGGATCTCGCCGTACTTGCGGTCGCCGACGATCTTCACGATGCCAGTGCGGTCACCGTAGACAGTGCCTGCGCCAACAGCTCCGTACTGAACCTTGCCGATAACGACGTCGTGTCCGGCCTCCTTGGCCTGAGCTTCAGTGAGGCCAAACGAGGCGACATTTGGCGTGCAGAAAGTTGCGCGTGGGATCTGGTCCATGTTGATCGGATGGGCTTTGAGTCCAGCCGAGTCTTCAACGGCGACAATGCCTTCGTCTGAAGCCTTATGCGCAAGGGCGGGACCTCGAACACGGTCGCCGATCGCCCAGATGCCCTCAACTGAGGTGCGCTGGTAACCATCAACATCAATCAGGCCTCGATCGGTCAGTTTCACGCCGGCAGTATCAAGGCCAAGGCCTTCGACATCCGGTCCGCGACCAGCTGCGATCACCACAAGGTCAGCTTCAACAATCTTGTCACCCACAGTGAGAGTTGTGACGCCAGCGTTGTGCGCAACGCCTGAAACCGGGTTGCCGGTCAGGACGTTGATCCCCTGCTTCTTGAAACCGCGCCCTGCAGCTTTGCTGACATCAGCATCTTCAGATGGGAGAACGCGGTCAAGTGCCTCAATCAAAGTCACTTCGCTGCCAAGTCGTGCGTAGGCGGAAGCAAGCTCAGCTCCACTCGCGCCAGCGCCAACCACTGTGAGTCTTGCTGGCGGCTCAGAAAGCGCCCAGCCTTCCTCAGTGCCGACGATTCCTTCACTAAAGTCAAGACCGGGGAGTGGCTTGCGGACCGAGCCGGTCGCAAGAACAATGCGCTTGGCGTTCAATTCGCGGTCGCCGACCTTCACGCCGCCATTGCCAGTCAAGGTCGCAGTGCCCTCAACTACTTCAATTCCGTTCTTCTTCATCAGTCCGTTGACGCCACCAACGAGTGTGCTGATCACTGATTCGCGCCGCTCAACAACCTTGGCGTGGTCAACCGTTGGCTCGGCAACCTGAATGCCGTACTCATCCGCCTCTCGAACCTCAGTCAGTACGTCCGCAACGCGGAGCACGGCCTTGGCGGGAATGCAAGCTTTGTTGAGGCAGCGGCCACCAATGTGGTCACGCTCAATCACGACGGTCTTGAGGCCAAGTTGCGCACCACGAATAGCGGCGACGTAGCCACCCGGGCCTGAACCGATAACGATGAGGTCGAACTCTTCAGCCATTGAAACCTGACACTACCGAAGCTTCGTTAGAGCGGCTTAAGACTGAGATTCGCCATGCGCGGCATGGGCGGTCGCCTGGATTCGCCCCATTGCACGAATCAACTTCCAGAAGAGGGTTCCGCCGCCAATAATGATCACAAGCGGCAGCAGGAACCCGAGGAGGTTGGACGACACGATGATCGAGAGAGCGGCAAACACGATCGTCACACCAAGGAATGCCTCAAACATGACAACTGCGAAGTACACGGAGCGCCAAAGGGCCACCGCGGCTGCTGTCAGAAGGACGGCAAAGACAATTCCCGTAATCGGCCGGGCCGTGCCACCCGTGGTCGTCCACCCGGACAGCAGCAGGGTCAGATTCACGATTGCCAAGACAGCCGAGACAACAGCTGCCGCGGTAACTGCCCCAGGTCGTTCGCCTTCGCCGAGTAGTTCAAGGCCAGCGCGAGCCTCTGCATTACGCTCATCAGCCGACTTGCGCGGAGGGCGAACCGAGGGTTCCGGTTTGACGTCTTCAGTCACACGACAAGTGTCGCACCACCGGGCGGGGTTACGATTCCCCAACGATGGAAGTTGATCCACTCATTGACGCTTGGGAGGCTGCGTGGTCAGGCCGGGATGCTTCAGCGTTCCGTTCCGTCTGCGTGGGTGACCTTCATTTCGAAGACCCACTTGGAGACAAGCCACTTCTGGGAGTCGAAATGCTTGAAGCGCGGGCCCGTCGACTCTGGAAGGGCTTTCCGGATCTGCGCGTGGAATCCGCTGGACCCCGCCTCACAGATGGAACCCACATAGCTGCGCCGATCCGCGCAGTCGGGACTCATAGAGCTTCAATCGCAGGAATGCCACCCACCGGCCGAACGCTTTCCCTTCACGCAGTGTGTTTTTGCGAGGCACGCCACGGGCTGCTCGCAAGGGTGCGGATCTTCTACGACCTCCATGATGCTCAGGTCCAATTGGGCGCTGCCCCCGAGCCTGGGAGCGTCAGCGACCGTGCAATGCGAATGGTTATGGGCTTCGGTCTGCGCGCCCCAAAGTTGCCGGGACTGTTCCAAGGCCCCCCTCGACGCTGACGCCTCGCTAACTTCCCTCTTCAATGCCAAGACATCTACTCACCGGTGAAGAGCTTTCCCCCGACGAAGTCGCAGGGATTGTTGACCGTGCCCTGGAGTTGAAAGCAGCTCCGCTCTCCTCAAACGCGCTTCAAGGAAAGTCAGTTGCCCTGATGTTTGAGAAGCCATCAACGCGCACACGCGTGTCCTTTGAAGTCGGCGTGTCTGAGCTTGGCGGCCACCCTGTGGTCCTTGGTGCGGACGAACTTCAGATCAGCCGTGGTGAATCACTCGCCGACACTGGCCGCGTGCTTTCCGGTCATGTCGCAGCCGTTGGCCTCAGAACCAGTGGTGATGAGCGCCTTGCCGAACTTGCTTCCGAGAGCACCATTCCAGTCTTCAACATGCTTACCGCTGGTCACCATCCGTGTCAGGCGCTTGCCGACCTTGTGACGCTCAAGGAAACCTTTGGCAAGCTCGAAGGGCTCCGCCTCGCCTATGTCGGTGATGGAAACAATGTTGCCCGCTCACTTGCGATCCTCGGACAGCTTGCGGGAGTCGAGGTGGCGATCG
>JAPLCH010000044.1 GCA_026392325.1 Solirubrobacterales bacterium
CTCCAGCCGCCTTCACCGACGACCCGGCCTTGTTCGCCCTGGGTGTCACGCAGGTCGAGCTGAGCAGCACTTCGTTCAGGGTAATTACTGAGAGATGCGTGGGCACTTCACTACTTCCAAACGAATGGTGCGCAATGAAGCTCGTGTTTACACCCGAGATTTGGGAACGCGGTGACATCAACGCCAACCTCCAAGTCACAGACAACAGTGGCATCCACCTGCTGCCCCTGAGCGGCACAGCAGTCGCACCACCGAAGTTCATCCTCAACCTCTTAGCGGTGACCTCCAGCGCAGGCAGCGTGGCGTTTGATTGGAACACCAGCGACAGCGCGCAGTTCACAATCTCAATAACTCAACCGGTGGTCACAACCGTGAAGGTCAAAAAGGGAAAGAAGACGACCACCAAAAAGGTCACAACCATCAAGCCTGTGGTCATCAAGACAATCGCCAACCAGCCCGCCGGCAGTTCTGGAGCCTGTGTAGAAGCGCTCGCCGGCCGATGCCCCCCAATCAGCTGGGACCGCACCGTCAACGGCAAACCTGCCGCCAAGGGGAAGTGGACAATCACCATCCTCGCCAAAAGCTCTAGAGGATCCGTCACCACGAAGCGTCCGATCACTCTTCGCTAACCGGGACGGCCAGGCGACCGATGTCGCATCAGTGCCGCGCGAATCTGGGCCATTGCAAGACCAAAAGCCTCCGATGCCCGTTTGAGGCCCGATACGAAGGCCCGCCGAACGTCCTGACCAGCGAGTGAAAGGCGGTGGCCACCGCGCGGCACAGCCGGTTGGTAATTGGTGTTGGTCGAAAGGCATTGCAGGAGCTGGTCATGCCGAAGAGGAACCCGCTGTCACACCAGTCTTTGGGATATGGGACTTCGCGTTTGGTCGGGAACCTGCCCCCACCCCAGCCGAAGCCCTTCGCTCCGTAACAGCTGTCGTGCCAACCGCAGACGGCCACGAAGTCGTAGATCCGGTTGCGGTCCTTCCACTCTGTCGCACGGCCGAGGATGCCCGGACCGCAGCCGGCTGCGTTGGCCTCGGCTGGAGGAACGGCGAGTGAAATCGTGATGCCGGTGGCGACGCTTGCTCCAACGACGGCGAGCCAACGGGGCAAGTTGCGGGGAGCGAAGGAAATGTTCATTCCCAAAAGGCTTCCAGCGATGTCGCCTCAGAAAACCGACGACCTGCAACGACTCACGCCCAACACACCAAACAAAGGCCTGATTCAGTCGGTTGGAGAAACCACAGTGAGGCCTGGAACCTTCTCGAAATCTTTGCGATTTAGGGTCACGACAGTTGCGCCATGAGCGATGGCGGTTGCTGCGATCCACTCATCATGTCTGCCTATTGACCTCCCCTGCTGGGACATATATGCGGACAGGTCAGCGTGGATACGGGCGATACTGGGGGTGATGGGGAGTGGGGCCAGCCCCGAGAGCATTTCCTCAACCTTGGGCATCCGCGCAATCCTGCGCTCGTCGGAGCACCTGTAGACGCCGGCCAGAAGTTCACTTACAGTAATTACGCTGATCGAGATCTGCTCATCGTTAAAGACCGGCCTGAAGTTCTCGCTTGGCCCCTCGCGCTCCAGTTTGATCGCGATGCTCGTGTCGATCACTAGTCCCATTCGAGTGGGGTTGACCTTTCCGGTCGGGAGTTCATTTCTTCACGGGCCGCCTCAACGTCAGCTGCAAAGTCATCGTCAAGTGGCGGGATTTTGCTTAGCCGCTCACGAAACTCGCGCCCCGAAATCCACTCCCGCGGCTCATCCTCGAGTCGCTTCATCACGAACGATGGACGCCCTGCCCTCACCACGGTTATCTCCTCTCCATCAGCGATGCGATTGGAGACCTCGGAGAAGTTTCTTGACACATCTGTAGCACTCATCTTGGTCATAAATCAGATTGTATCAGACTAATCTGAGAACCTCAACAGAACCCTGA
>JAPLCH010000184.1:0-4578 GCA_026392325.1 Solirubrobacterales bacterium
TGCCAGCGTCACCAAGCGATTCCAGCTCGTTCGATGCTATTTCGCAACCGAGCCGTACATCAAGCGCGCAGCCCGATGACTTCAGCGCATCGCGGAGGGAGGTGAGTGCAGTTTGAGCGGCGTCAACTTCCGTCGGGTAGCGATGGTTGAAGTGTGGCGTGGCTACCGCCACCCGCACTCCTGACTCATACGAGGCCAAGGCAAGATCCACAGCCTCCTCAACGCTGGAGGGTCCGTCATCGATCCCTGGCAGCAGATGGCAGTGGAGGTCAATCAAGTCTTGTTGGCGCTCTCCGTGCTTGATGCGGTTGGAGCGCCCCCTGGGGTTGAGGGTTCGTCGTCAGTCTCACTGCCGTTGAGGACCTCAACAGGTGGAGCCTCCCCATAGCCATACCCATAGCCATAGCCATAGCCATAGCCAGCGGCCTCTGCGTTCATCCCGTTCACAACCACGCCGAGCATCGGAGCATCGATCTGGCGAAGCTGTTCGAAGGCATCAGCGCAAGCCCGTCGGTGCGTTTTGCCGACGCGGCCAACAAGAATCGCACCATCAACACGGGAGAGCAAAGAGGTCGTGTCTGCAACCGCAAGGATCGGCGGGCTGTCGACTATCACCAACTCGTGGTCTTCGCTTAGGTCCTGGAGAATCTGATGCAGCCGTTCGCTTTGCATCAGTTCAGCTGGATTTGGCGGAATCGCTCCGGCAACAATCACGTCAAGCCCGGTGCCATGCTTGACGCTGGAGGGAATGGTCTGGATGCAGTCCTGCAGATTTGTCGCGCCTGAGGCGAGTTCGCTGACACCAGGAGTGGACCGAAGGCCTCTTTCCATAGCAATGCCTGGGCTTCGAAGGTCTGCCTCAACGAGCGCAACCTTCAAACCTGCTTCAGCAGCGTTCAAAGCGACGTTGAATGCAACCGATGACTTGCCATCACTTGGCTCTGGGCTTGTCACCAGCAGGATGCGAACCTTTCGGTCAACATTGAAGAACTTCAACCGGGCGCGAAGCATTGTGAATGCTTCCGTCTCAGGGCTGGAAAGCCTTGTCCCAAGATCAATGTTCTCCGATTCAGGCACGGTACAGAGGATTGGCAGCCCAGTGAGCTCCGCGAGTTGGTCGGGAGTGCGCAGTCGATTGTTAAGACGGTCCTTCAACAGAACAGTTCCTACTCCGATGAGGAATCCAAGAAACAGGGCTAGAATGACGTTTCTGTTGGTCTGTGGTGAGGAAGGGTCACCGGGTGGCGATGCGGCTTGAATCACCTCTGCGTTTCCTGTCTGGAGGGACTGCAAGACCCTCAGCTGGTCGGCTTGGTTCTGCAACGATGCAGAACCTCCCGAAAATGCTGCTTCGCCGCCTTGCCCTGCTTGCAGCTCTTGGGTCACCTTTGAAAGCGCAAGCTCCACCTTCGCTCGGTCAGCTTTTTGACGGACCTGGACAAACGAAGCCGCGTAGGCGTTGGCCATCGCAGCCGCTGCCTCGGGCGAAGGATCCGTGGCGCTCACGTAAACCACATCGGAAGCCCCTGACGGCGCAACGGTGACTGCAGATCGAACGCGTCCGCTAGTAAAGCCGGCTCCTAGGGTTTTCGCGGCGGTCTGGGAAACCATCGGTACGTTTGCAAGAGCGAGGTTTGTGGCCGCCTCTCGAGCGGGATCGATGGAACCCTTAAATGGCATCGATCTGAACAGGGCACTGTCCAGCGCGGGATTTCGGAAGAGCAACTGAGCCGTTGCGGTGTACTGGGGAGTGACCGCAACAGAGTAGGCGAGCGCTGCTGCCCCGGCTACTGCGGCACATGAAACGACCAACACCCATTGGTGACGGATCAACCTCAACATCGCGGTCAAGTCGGCCCGATTGACTTTCATAGATGAGCTCTTTGCAACGCCACTTGACCGTTGCTCATTGTCTTCTATCACGTACCACTCCTCCCGGGCTGGATTCAATTTTCGGACAGACCACTACCTCGTGTCCAGATCTAGAAGGTAAATATATAGCGGGGAACGATTCCCGCCGCGCCGGCGGGACCGAAGTACCAGACTCTGCCCCGCCCGACCTCTCAGCCAGCGCCAAGCTCCAGCTCACGCTCAAGGGCTGCCTTTGGCATCGCGCCAGTGACCTGCTTGGCCACAGCGCCCCCCTTGAAGAGCAGCAGCGTCGGAATTGACATCACGCCGTACTGCGCAGCCGTTTGCTGGTTGTCATCAACATTGACCTTGACAATCTTGAGCGCTTCGCCCTGCTCTGCGCCGATCTGTTCAAGAACTGGAGCAACCTGACGGCATGGGCCGCACCATGGGGCCCAAAAGTCGACGAGAACGGGCGTGATCGAGTCAATCACTTCCGCTTGGAAACTTGAGTCGCTTACTTCGGTGATGGCTCCCATTGTGCTGTTCCTTCTTGTTGAGTGTCCGTGGTCTGACTTCGGAGTATAGGCCGGGCACCACCGTCATCGGGGTTGATTATCCAGCGCGAAACCAAGGGGTCCTGACAAGCTTGATCGGCTTGAACGGAGAGGTCTTCTCAAGGAAGAACCTGACCCCGTCACGCTCTTCGATTGCCTGAACGGCTTTTTCCTGGCGGCGCCAGGCCAGGGACCAGATCACCGGGAACCCGGCTGCCATCGCAGGGATTTGCGGAGCGATGAACGCAAATGCCCCAGCGCCCAAGGTGGCCAAGAGCAGCGGCCAAAGTCGGTTGAGCAGCATTCGGGCCGGGCGCGCGTCGGGAAGTGAAGGTGTTGTTGGTGCGTCTGAGAGCAGCCGCGCAACAGCAGGAGATGCATCGTTCTTGCGGCCGATGAAGATCCCAGCCATGGCAGCGATCAGCCACCAGCCAGCGGCGATCGGGATGACCTTTGCGTCCTGCGATTGGGCTGCTCCTCCGAGTGCGAGTGCACCGAGAAGGGTGGCCGACCCCGCGCAACCCAGAACCGTGGCCTTGAGGAACGCAACGAAGGCCATCAGGCCTCTTCTCCCAAGAGGTCCTCAATCAGCGCTTGGACTCCCTCGGTTCCTGTGACCAGGAGGTCTGCTGCTGCAAGCAGGTCCTTTGGCGACTCGGGCGACTCAACCGCAACCCGGGCGATGCCATCAAGCTCGCCGGAGAGGTTGAGTTCCATGAGCGCATTGAATGCGTCCAAGTCTGTGCGGTCATCACCGATATAGAGCGCATTTCGAATTCCAGAGCCGGTCAGGAGCTTGCGCACACCAAGGCCCTTGTCAAACGGAGCTGGCGGGCGGATCTCCAAAACTTTTCTTCCCCAATGGGCCACCAGACCGTTGTCCTCGGCCCGAACGGCGATTGACTCAAGTGCGCGTTGGCTCGCCGACTCGTCGGGAGTGCCCCTCCAGTGCAGAGCAGACACGGCCCCTTTGTCCTCTCGCCTGATGCCAAGTCCGGAGAGTTCGCGGATTGCTTCGGATGCCGCCTCGTGCACCGGTTCGGTCCACGGAGCAAGGGTCTCGTCAACCGAGGCTTCACTTTCCCCGGGCCGGAGCAGTTCGCTCCCATGCCCACCAATGTAAGTCAGGCCGCCCGCGCCGACAACCCGGCGGGCATCTTCGGCCTGCCGTCCGCTGACACACGCAACGAGTGCGAATTTCCGGGTCAGTTTCACCAGAGCCGTTTTCACCGGGACTGGCACGGAGGCGTCACGTGCATCCTTGACGATCGGAGCGAGTGTTCCGTCAACGTCAAGAAGGATCGCTGTTGCCTCAGGGGCACGCAGGAGCGGCAGGAGCAGTTCAGCGTCTGGCTGATAAGCGCACACGCGCCTAGTATGCCCTTAGTGAACGACCCTGGAACCCTTCGACTGATCTTTGTGGGCATCTGCGCCGGGTTGTTGAGCGGTCTGCTCGGTGTCGGCGGAGGAGTTGTCATCGTCCCGATGCTCGTCCTTTGGTTCGGGTGGAACCAGAAAACGGGACAGGCCACATCGCTGGCCGCAGTGTTCTTCATTGCGATTTACGGAGCAACCATCTTTGCAATCGAAGGCAAAGTGGACCCTTTACAAGCGCTCTTGATTGGCCTGCCAGCAATGCTCGGGGTTCTGCTTGGAACGCGGTTGGCGGCAAAGCTCCATTCGGACACGTTGGGACTCATGTTTGCCGGACTTCAGGTGACCATCGCGATTCTGATGTTCATCCGATGATTGTCGAAACAATCATTGTTGGCATTGCAGCTGGAGTCCTTTCAGGTCTGTTTGGAGTCGGCGGCGGAGCGATTTTCGTTCCTGCCCTTGTCTTGGTGTTCGGAGTTGCGCAGACGACTGCGGAGGGAACCTCACTGCTCGCAATGATCCCCGTTGCTGCACTTGGTGCCTGGACGCAAAATCGAACTGGGTTGGTGAGAGTCAGGCCAGCACTCACAATCGGACTGGTCGCCATTGTTGGAGTCACCGCAGGAAGCTTTCTGGCCCTGCATTTGCCGGAGACCACGCTGCGGAGGATCTTCTCGGTCTTTCTTCTATTTGTTGCCTGGCAGCTGGCCAAGCGGTCGCTTGGGGAGCGCAGGAAGAGGATGGAATCGGGTTCGGCAGACAGCGGCCAGGGGCTCTGACCACTGCTACCGTG
>JAPLCH010000184.1:4585-6587 GCA_026392325.1 Solirubrobacterales bacterium
GCTACCGTGATGTCCTGGGGCTTGACTGATGAGCGAGGACCGCGGAACCATTGCGGTTTTCGCGTGTTGGAACTATTGGGATGAGATATCGATCGCTGACCACAGCGGCTTTTGCCGCCTTTTTTGCCATGGCACTCCCCGCCACTGCTTTCGCTGTCCCTCGTCCCCTTTGGCTTGGGATGGAGGAGATGGCAGGCATGGGAAGCGGTGCAGGGTCCCCGCTGGCTCTTTCCAAGAGAATCGCCTCCACTGGAGTTCGGTTTCAACGGGTGTCTGTTTCGTGGCGTGAGTTGCAGCCGACCCGGCCGACAGATGCCACGGGTTGGGGGGACTCAAACTTTGATCAGTCCGCCATAAGCCACCTCGACGACATGCTCCGGGCCGCCGCTGACCTTCGGCCTGGGACGGGTGCGGGCCTGCCAGTTCTTCTTCAGGTGGAGAGTGCGCCGGACTGGGCGCAGACGTCTGATCGCCCCGGCAATGGCGGCGTCGGAAGTATCGGTGCGGAGCTCTCAACACATCCAGGAGCTTGGCGACCTGACGCCACTGAGTTTGGCAATCTGGCCCAGGCTTTGGCGACCAGATACGACGGAAATGATCGCCACAACACGTACGACAGGCTGCTTCCAAAGGTTGAGTACTTCCAAGGTTGGAATGAGCCCAACATCTCGACCCACTTGGCGCCTCAGGATCTCGACAGCGGTGCTTTTGTGGGCGCGGACCTCTATCGGGCCCTCCTTAACTCGTTCTATACGGGCCTTCACGCTGGAGGCAGGACCGATGTGAAGGTTGTTGCCGCCGGGCTTTCTCCATTCGGGAGGACTCGCGGCATTGTGCAAGGGACCTATCCGCAAGCCTTTGCTAGAGCAGTGCTGTGCGTTCAGCACATTGGGTCTGCTTGGAGCGCGAACGGCTCATGCGGGCCCGTCTCAATCGACATTTGGGCTCAGCACCCATATGACATCGTCGGTTCGCCGAGCCGTGGCCCGGACTCTTCCGGGCAGAAGGGATTGATGGCCGACATTCCCTCAATTCGATCTGCGGTTGCCGCCGCTGTTCGTTTGGGAACTGCGCTGCCGAAGGTCTCCAAGCGGATGTGGGTGACGGAGTTTGACTGGTGGACAAACCCTCCAAGCTCCGCTTATGGCAAGTCTCCCGCGCTCGCTGCGCGTTATACGACTGACAGCCTCTGGCATGCTTGGGCCGCCGGTGTGGACACGCTCTTCTGGCATGGCGTGAGGGACAACCTGAACTGGTCTGGTGGCCTTTGGTTTGCCAGCAAGTACGTCGCAGTCAGAGACCTGACGCCTGAGATCATCGCCGCAGACCATGCCAAGCCGGCGCTCAAGAGTTTCAAGTGGCCGTTCCGCGAAGTGCCGAGAAGAACGCCCTATGCGTGGGGAATTGTGCCGTGTCGGCTTGCCGGTCAAAAGGTGATAATCGAGCAGGTAGTCAGACGCAGATGGCGTCCTGTGACACACGGAACGAGTTCTCCATCGGGCGTTTTCCAGATCCAGCTGTCCAAGAGAGGAAGGGGCGTAGGACGCTGGCGTGCCAAGGCCCCCGCTTCATGCGGCGCTTATAGCCCCGAGTGGAACAGCAGATGGTGAGATCAGAGTGGCGTGAGCGGCCTGGTTTGTCTGGGACGAATAGGCCCCGACTGTCGCGCAAAGGGCCGTCAACTGCTAAAACGGCAGTAGGGAAATGACCGTTTCCTTGATGCTTCTATGGAGTCACAGATGAGGAAGGGAAATCGCCAGCGCTGGTTCGTGGGTCTTTTGACCCTCGGAACGTGTGGCGTTTTGGCCACTTCGTCCTTCGGAACGCCCTTTACTCCGGATCCCAACAAGCCCATTCCGGGGGTCCATTGTCCTGCCGGTACCAACCAGATAACTGACACGGTCTCCCGCTTGGATGGTCGTTGCCTGATCAGCCTCCAGACTTGGATTGACATTGGTGGGGGGCTTGGAGGGCGGCCAAGGGTCGTGCTATTTCATCCGAC
>JAPLCH010000167.1 GCA_026392325.1 Solirubrobacterales bacterium
GAAAGACGATCTGCCGCGCGCTTGAAATGGCGGAAGGCAAGACAGTTGACCGCCCTTGGAAGCGCAACGCGGTGGTGCCGGTATGAGCGTTGAAGACCCGGTAATTGTCACCAACTCAATCAGCGGTGCTGTTGCAAACCGTGACCAGTGTGCTGCGATTCCTTACACGCCGGAGGAGTACGCGGCCGAAGCCCGCAGGGTTGTGGACGAGGGCGCAGCAATGATCCACATTCACGCTCGCACGCCTGAGGGAGTTCCGTCCTACGAGATCGAGGACTTCCGCGCGATCACGCAGGCGATCCTGGCGGAAGTTGACGATGTGATCATCAACTACTCAACGGGCGCTGTTGGCGTTTCGCTTGAGAAGCGTGTCGAGTATTTGCGTGCGCTCAAGCCGGATGTGGCCGCGTTGAACATGGGCTCCATGAATTACGCCAAGTACTCCAAGAGCCGCAAAGCATTCGTATTCGGCCTTGTATTCGAGAACAGCTTTGAGACGATCACGACACTTCTCACAGCTATGAACGAGGAGGGCATTCGGCCAGAGCATGAGTGCTTTGACTCAGGTCACATCGCCAACCTGGACCCACTCTTGGACATGGGAATCCTGAGGGAGCCACTTCAAGTTTCATGCGTGATGGGGGTTACCGGCGGCATTCGTCCGACGGCCAAGAACCTTGCGCACATGTCAGAGCAAATTCCTGATGTAAAACACAACTGGGGTGTGATTGGTGTTTCCCGCAAGCAGTGGGGGCTGGTCGCAGCGTCCTTGAGCCTTGGCGGCAACATCCGCGTTGGACTTGAGGACAACTTTTACCTTCCCGATGGTGAGATGGCACGCAGCAATGGTGATCTGGTCGCCAAGGCAGCTGACCTTGTGCGCGACACCGGTCGCCGTGTGGCAACTGTCGCTGAAGCCCGCCAGATGCTTGACGTTCCCAAGCGCGAGGTTGCTGGGGTCAAGCCGTGACAGCCGGAGCGTTGGACGGGATCAAGGTCCTTGACCTTTCCCGGCTGCTGCCAGGACCATTCTGTTCCCTTCTGCTCGCTGACTGCGGCGCCGATGTCCTTAAGGTCGAGGACACGGGCATGGGCGACTATGTCCGCTGGGCGCCACCGCACTACCCGGGTGTTGAACACTCGGCTGGGGGCGCGCTGTTCCTGTCACTGAACCGCAATAAGCGGTCAATCCGAGTGGACTTGAAGAGCGAAGGCGGAAAACAGGTTCTGCTTGACCTTGTCAAGGACGCAGATGTTCTGCTCGAGTCATTCCGGCCGGGAGTACTCGACCGTCTTGGCGTCGGTTACGAGATTCTCAAGGAGATAAACCCGGGCCTTGTCTACTGCGCAATCAGCGGTTATGGCCAGGACGGGCCGCAGCGGGAGGCGGCTGGTCACGACATGAACTATCTGGCCCAGGCTGGACTTCTGGGCCTTACAGGCGACGCTGACACAGCTCCCATTCAGGCTGCCGGTCAGATCGCTGACATTGGCGGCGGCGCGCTGATGGCCGCCTTCTCCATCCTTGCCGCACTGCGCGCGCGTGACGCCAGCGGACAAGGTCAGTTTGTTGACGTCTCAATGTTTGACGGCGCGTTGTCATGGCTTGCCATGCCGGCCGCGAAGACGCTCCTTGAAGGTGCTTCGCCAAAGCGCGGTGGGGTTGAGCTTGCCGGGTCGCTCATCTGTTATCGCCCTTATGCCTGCGCTGACGGTCATGTAGCTCTGGGCGCTTTGGAAGCCAAGTTCTGGAAGGCATTCTGTGAAGGGATCGACCGACCAGACCTTGTTGAACAACAGTTTCAACCGGTCGGGTCAGATGTTCACAAGGAAGTCGTTGAGATCTTCAAGTCACGCACGCGTGATGAGTGGGAAGCCTTCGCGGCAATCCATGACTGTTGCCTGACCGCAGTCCTTGGACTGGACGAAGCACTTGAGTCTGAGCTCGTCAAGGCGAGGAAGATGGTTGCTCCGCTCACCCAGCCTGGGGCTGAAACACCCGTTCGTCTGCTCGGCGCACCCGTCAAGTTTTCTGGCACGCCGACTGATACGGATCGCCTGCCCGGCCCTGGTCTTGGTGAACACACCGACCAGGTACTCGCAGAGCTTGGCTATGACGCGGCGAAGATTGCAGCCTTGAATGAGGCTGGCGCGGTTGCTGGTCCCCCTGATGGGGCGACCGGCTCCTTCATGATCTGAGCCCGAACCAGCCGTTCTTCCCAACTCATCTTGACCGCTCCCGACAGGGGAGTGTCAGGACTTGAAAACCAACTGAATTTTTTGCAGAATCAGAAGAGATCGGCGTAGGTTCTATTTGTGAACGTTTAGGAGGCGCGTGACATGGCAGAAGCGGGTTCAGGCAACAAACCCTCAGAGAATGGGTTTCGTAGACCAGCACTGATGGCAGATGAAGCTGCGTTCTGGTCAATGTTCAACTCAGCTGAGGTTCCGATGTGGCTGCTTGATGATGATCGCCGTTACATCGCGGTCAACGACCACACGGTGAACATGATGGGAATCTCCCGGGAAAGGCTCATCACGATGCGCCGGGAGGATCTCGTTCCGGCCGAGTTGAAGGAGAGTGTTGTGCGTGACTGGGATCGTTTTCTGGCAGAGGGTTACAACGTCGTGCACTACGCAACGATGGACGACCGCGGGTTCACGCTTGTCGCTGACTGGATTGACCTGCGCGATGTGCTGCCCGGCTGCCATCTGTCGATCACTGTGGCTAACGAGACAATTGACCCTCTTGAGGGAGTGAGAGTAAGCGAGGCTGAGCCGACAACGGTTGTCACCTGCGGTTCCTTGCTTGACTGCACGGCACTTGAGTCCCTGCTGGGCCGGCGCCCTGACATTGATGTTGTCGGTTCGGCCCAGGGCGCCGAAGAGTGCGTCCGCAAGCTCACCGGACATCACCCTGACGTTCTCATCCAAACCTCGGACACGGGCGCGACAAGGGCCGTGTCAAGCGACTTGATTGAGCGTTACGGGAAGGCATCTCCAAAAACGCAGGTCCTCGTTCTCAGCTCGGTTGCCTCCCCGATTCAGGCGCAAGCGGCCGCCGCAGGACGGGCAGGCGCAGGGGCCAGGAGCTGAAGGCAGGAGCTACCGCCTTTGTTATTAGAGACGACGGGGTTGACGCTCTTGCGGACGCAGTTCGGGCTGCTGCCAAGGGTGAGCCCTATGTCAACCCAAGGATCGCCGCTGAGATTGCGCGTCTCACACTGAATGTTGAAGATCAGCTCTCAGATAGAGAAGCTGAAGTCATGAGACTCGTTGCACTCGGGTACACGAACAAAGAGATTGGCGAACTCACATTTCTGTCAACGCGAACCATTGAGAGCCATCGGGCCAATATCTCTTACAAGCTTGGGCTCGGAAGTCGCGCGGACCTCGTTCGTTACGCGATTGAGAACGGGGTCTTTGATCCTTCCCCAGCGGGGATTCAGCACTCCATTCCTCACTGACTGAGTCGGCCGTGGGACTTACCTGACGCTTACCCGCATGTTCCACAATTGGTGATGTAAACCAATAGGGGTCAGGGGGAAGTGACGCAGATGACGAACGAAGAGAACGCACCCGAGACTCAAGTGCAGTCGCCAGCAGCGCAGGTGGCTTCAACGCCTCCTGAGCAGGGGAGCAACAAACCCCGATTCCTGGATCGGTTCAGCAGAGGCCCAATTGCCGCAGTGGCCGCCGTGTTGGGCATTGTGGTTGGCATGGCCGGATCACACCTGATGGACCACCACGAGCGAGGCGGTTGGGGCGGTCACCAAGGTGGCCGATTTGGCATGGAACGTGGTGGTTGGGGCGGTCAGGATGGCGGTCCCGGAGTACCGCCTGGGATGAGGTACCGACAGGGCGGGGCTGGGGTTGCCCCAGGCGCCCAACAGGCGCCCCAGGGAAGCGACAAGAGTGGCGCAGCCCCGGCGCAGCCGGCAGCTCCCAACGGTCAGTAGGACTGAAGTTTGAGCAGACCTTGGGGCTTGCGCTGAGCAGGTCCCAAGGTTTCAAACCTCTAATTGTCAACTACCAGACAGCAGAGTGGCTTTCCATAACCCCGAGCCCGTCGGTGATTTCTCCGGCGTGGGGAATGGAACCACTGAACGTCCCGAACGGCTGTGAGTAGCGGGACTTGAGCACCACTCTGTTCTCGTTTGCTCGCCTTACGGCTTCCTCTGCGAAGTCCAGCTGCCCGCCCTCGGTGAAGGTGACATTGCTGAGGTCGGTGGAGATGTTTGGTGGGCCAAGCTCAGTTGGCACCCCGTCAACCCAGACCGTTTGCTCGCTGCCGCCATCGATGTCGTTGAGCCCGTTGACCATGTTCCACGCGATCGCCTGTCCAGCAGCGTTCGTTCCGACGCCGCTTGACCAAAGCCAGTCGGTGTGGCGGGGGTGAAAACCGGCCGAGTCATCAACCACGGCTGGTGCGGACAGAACCAGCTCACGGCCATCAATGCTCACACGGCCGGTCGCGGGAATTCCACCCTGCTTGCGGGTCCAAGTCCAAGCCTTGCCGCTTGGTGACACGGTCTCAACTCCAGGACCTTCGTCCAAGTCAAGCTCGACCTCAATGCCAGCGTCGCGGATCAGGAGACGGCCTTCAGGAACTTCCACTCCAATGTTGCGGATGCTCGTGTGCTCATGAAGTTGTTTGTTCTCCCGGTCCCACACGGCCCAGAACATCTGCTTGAACGGTCCAATCGAGACATTGGAACTTCGGGGGAATGCACGGCCACATAACGCCACTGCTTACGGAGAACGCCACTGTTGAAGAGCGGAAGCTTCGCCGGGGGAAGGCTCAGTGAGTTCAGATCTTGCGGGCGCTTGGCCCCATACTCGCCCCGATAGGCCTTGAAGTTTGGTGCGCTGGGCATGGGGGAAGGTTAGTCCTCCATGCCCGTGTTTTCGTGAGGCGGGGTCCATCGTGGGACAGGCATCCGGGGAGGAGGCGCCCGGTTGTAGGCTTTACAAGCATCAGAGCCGCCGCCGTCCAGCTTCAGTCAGCAGGAGACAGAACAGCCAACTTGGCCGCGGCTGAAACTGGCGTTCGCTCGGCAGTGGCCGCTGGGGCGAACCTTGTCGTACTGCCGGAGAAATGGCCACTGCTTGCCGACGATGAAACAACGCTGGCCGGTGCGGAGTCAATTGACGGACCAGCCATGCAGCTTGCCGCCTCCCTTTCCAACGAACTTGGGATTGATCTTGTCGCCGGCTCATTTGCAGAGCGAGTTGCGGGAAATGACCGGCTCTCCAACACTTCAGTGCATTTTGGTCCTGATGGTCAGATGAAGGCCGTTTATCGAAAGATCCACCTCTTCGACGCTCAAGTAGCAGGTCGTTCCTACCGTGAGTCGGACGCCTTCGCGCCCGGAGCAAACCCGGTACTCAGCGAAGCCGCGGACGGAACTGTCATCGGCATGGCGATCTGCTTTGACCTCCGTTTCCCTGAACTCTTCGCCAACCTTGCCGCAGCAGGAGCGGAAGTCTTCGTCCTTCCAGCCGCGTTCACGCGGGAGACCACGCAAAGCCACTGGGAAGTCCTCTGTCGAGCGCGTGCAATTGAGAACGGATGCCACTTGGTCGCAGCCAATCAAGACGGAATTGATGGGGCTGGACGACCGGCTGGAGGGCAGTCCATGGTCATCTCCCCATGGGGCGAACTCTTGGCCGGTGCAGCGCCAGGCACCTCAATGGCAGTCGCTGACCTTGACCCGGAGTCAAGGATCACCGCCCAGAAGTCAATTCCAACAGGCGTATTGCGGCGGGATCAGTCATCCTTTAACCCGATGAGGGGTATTGGATGAGTTCGCGGGCTGACGCTGCTGCCGAAAAACGGCTCAAGATTCTTGAGGCGTCGATCCATGTGTTTGCGCGCCAAGGTTTCACCGCCGGACGCATCAGCGACATTGCCGACCAGGCAGGCGTCGCCCATGGTCTCGTCTACCACTACTTTGAAAGCAAGGAAGCGATCCTTGATGAGCTTTTCAGCGAACGCTGGGAGCTGCTCGTTGACATGATTGCCCACACGGCCGATGAGGAAATCCCCGCAAGGGACAAACTGGCAAGGGTGGCCCAGTTCATCGTTGACAGTTACCGCTACGACTCTGACCTGATGAAGGTCATCATCGTTGAAGTAACCCGTGCGGTGAACACGTTCGGCAAGACACACTTGGAGGAGATCCGCGAGGCATACGACTTGATCGGCGAAATTGTGCGGCGCGGACAGAAGGCAGGGGAGCTGCGCGACGAAATTGCACCCGAATATGCGGCGCTCGCTTTCTACGGAGCAACCGAGCAAGTTCTGACCGGATGGATCTTCGATCTCATGCCATCTGAGGCTGAAGACTTCGACCGCGCCTCCGCCTTCATCGTCGAAACGGTGTGCGGCGGATTGGGCATGCCCGCGCATTAACCCCGGTGGGCCGCGGACTCTGTTTTAATCGGTATTCATGAAGGAGAATGAACTCATCACCCGCCTCGCATGGACTGGCCTGCTGGCCGCCATCGGCTTTGGCGTGAGCATTGTCAGCGAACGAATTGCTGAAATGGCCTGGCGCCATTTCATGGGTACTGAGCCACCAAAGAACTGATGGCATTCTGGAATCGGAAAAAGAAGGGCGAGGACATCCTCGATCCGTTTGCCGAGACGCCGGAGAGCGCTCAGCCAACTACTGAGGTCCCTGCCGTTACTGCTGCCGGTCAGCGTGGAGCAACAGGCTCATGGAAGCCAGTTGGAGCTCCTGACACTCCAAAGGCGGCGCCAACGCCAAAGGCTGCTGAGGCCACCAAGCCGCTTGCGGCAGCAAAGCCACCTGTTGCGCCGGCAACCCCGCCAGCAGCCAAGGCCCCAGAGCCAATCAAGCCTGTCGAGCCAGCCAAGGCACCAGAGGCTGCAAAGCCAGCTCCGCCCGTCACGCCGATCGCACAGACTCCAAAGCCTGCACAGCCAGTTGCCCCAACTTCTCCACCGGTTCCTCCGGTCGCCCCAGTCGCTCCAGCGGCACCGAAGCCTGTTGAGCCACCAAAGGCCGCACCCAAGCCTGCGTCACCCGTGACACCACCGCCAGCACCCAAGCCTGTTGCGCCGGCCGCAGCAGCACCCAAGCCTGCGTCACCCGTGACACCACCGCCAGCACCAGCAGCGCCGAAGGTTGAGCCGCCGAAGGCCGCAACGCCAAAGGTCGAACCCCCCAAGCCTGCAGCTGAACCAAACCCGGAGCGAGCCGTTCTTGCAGCACTCGCCGGTGGCTTTGTCGCAGCCAGGGTCCTCAGGCGGGTTTTCCGTGTCTGATCTTGAAAAGCAAGCCCAAGGGCTTGCAGCAACACTTGGTCAGGTTTCCGAGCAGGCCGTAGGGCTTGTACGTGAGGAAATTGAGCTTGCCAAGGCGGAAGTCAAGATGAAGGTTGAAAAGGTCTCACGCGGGCTCGGAGTTGCCATCGCAGCCGGTGTATTCGTTCTTGTCGGC